>DAIQQI010000197.1:0-5955 GCA_036786925.1 Steroidobacteraceae bacterium | reverse complement strand
CTCTGCTCCCGCGCGCCATGCACGCTACCGCCTGGCTGCACCACCTGACCATTCAATATCGCGACGCGACGCTCCTGATCGCCGAACACCGCCTGCAGCACGTAACGCGGCCCGCGATGCCTGCCGGCCGCCTGCACCGGCTGCGCGTAACTGGGCCGCATCGGGTCGGCAGCCGGCGCAGCAGCGCCGGCCGGACCGGCCGCAGCCAGCATGCCAATGGCTAACAGAATTGAGGGCGCCCGGCTCATAGTGTCAACCAGTACCTTTCGAGACCCAGCGTCGCGACCACGATCTTGGCGCTGACCTTGGGATACTCGGATGCGTCGAGTTCGACTTTGCGCCAGATAAAGCGCCATTTCTGCCGCTCGATTGAGCGGATGTACTCGCTGATGGATGCGTAGTCGCCTTCCACATCGACTTCAATGCCGTGCACATAGGCGACGGCGGGCACGCCGCCGACGTCCGGCAGGGTGGACTGCGCCTGCGCCGTATCGGCCGTGTCACTTTCCACGTCTGTCGCCGGCGCCCTGAGCTCCTCGACCGGCAGATTGCCGATCCGCACCAGGCGGACCCCGCGGGTCGAGTCAATCAGGTTTGTTAGCACATCGGTCATCCGGGTCGAATCAACCAGGCTCGCCGCGCGCCGCTCCAGTTCGCTGCGCCGGCGGTTGTATTGCGTCAGCAGCCGTTTCTCGCTTTCGACCAGCTGGTCGAGGTCCGTCAGCGCCGCTTCGGCCTCAGCGCCTTCCGGCGCCACCGTGTCGAGCTGACCGCGCGCGGCGAGCTCGCGCCGATAGAGCGGCTGCAGCGACAGACTGTCCCAGGCCATCGTGATCACGATCACCAGGCCGGCGAAAACGATGCTGCGCTCACGCAGGCTGAGGCTGTCGAATTTCCGCGCCAGCAGTTGCAGCCGTTCCGTGAGCGCGCCATTCGCGGCGGCCCGACGGCGGCCGATGGACCCCAGCCGGTCGCGCAGACTCCGCCATTGACGGGCGAAGTCGCCGGCAAGCCGGGCAACCCTGGCGCTCACAGCGCACCCTCCCGCGGCGGCTCAAACTCGACGAGATTGAATCCGACCGCGCCCGCCAACGCCGCCCGCTCGTCGTTGACGGCGCGGTCCACGGTCAGGTTGCTGAGTCTGTGTATTCCCAATTGCGGTTCGCCGCGCAGCTGCAGCAGGTAGCGTGGCAACAGTTCCGGAGCCATTGCGACGCCGGCCAGTCGGATCTTGGCGGGCGCCGTTTCGATCTCAAGCTGCGTGAGCCAGACACCCGCGATCTGCGCACGCGCCACCGCCGCGAGACGCGCACTGAAATTCTCGTTTGTGCCCAGCGTCGTCGTCTGCATGCGCCCTAACACGACGTCCTGGCGCGCAATCAGCTCGGTCAGATCCTTGACCCGCTGTTGCAGTTTTCGATAATCGTCCCGGGTGCGATAGGTTGCGCCGGCCGTGGCCAGCGTGGCAATGCGGTTTTCATACTCTGCGGCGACGCCGCCGGCGGCCACTTCCGCGCGCTGCAGGCGCCAGTCGTTGTACCAGCTCAGCAACAGCAGGCCCGAAACCAGCCACAGGATCGCCACCACGCTGCCGCGCGTCTTGAGGATCCTGGTCTTCCAGCCAGTATCCTTTTGAAAGAGGTTGACGTATTGGGGACGGCCGTTGTTCACGATGCCGGGCCCTCCCGCGTAGGCCGCAGCGCAGCGCCAATCGCGAGCAGCATTTCAGGCTGGTCGACCGGCCCGACGCCGGGATCCATCGCCAGAATACTCGGCAGGTCGAGAACCGCGCACTGCAGGCCGCAGGCCTCGGCCAGCAGCGGTGCGAGCTCCCGCGCCTGCTGGTTGTCGGGACCAATGACAATTTCATTGACCGGCGCCCGGTCAAATTGCGATTCGTAGTACTGCACCGAGCGCTGCAATTCCAGCGCCAGCTGGTCAACGTTCAGGCCCAGTGACACGTCGAGGCGCCGCGCGACGAACAGCACGCCCATCCAGCTGACAAGGATATTGACCGCACTCCTGCCTAACAGGACAAAGACCGAGCCGCTGGTATCCTGCGGCAGGTGCATGATGAGATTGCGCAGCGCCAGTTCCGGGATGTCGATGACATCGAGGTCCCGGGACGCACCCTTAACAATGGCCTCAAGGTCATTGACGCTGGACGGCGAGGCAACAATGACCTGCAGCATGCCCTGCTGGCCACGCGATTCGGGCAGTTCGAAACAGTCGATGACCGCGTCTTCCGCGGCCATGTTGATCTGGTCGCGGATCTTCCAGCGCACTGCGGCGCGCCGT
Source organism: Steroidobacteraceae bacterium (assembly GCA_036786925.1). Lineage (GTDB taxonomy): Bacteria > Pseudomonadota > Gammaproteobacteria > Steroidobacterales > Steroidobacteraceae > UBA964. Next base: position 3,657 of record DAIQQI010000197.1, on the reverse strand, counting down.
TCCAGCGGCGGCAGCTCAATGTTCTCGGTCAGCAGCAGTTGATAGTCGGACGCGTCGAGCACCGCGGAGACCACCGCTTTCTTCTGCGGCAATTTCTCCAGCATGCTCTGGGTTGCGCGCCAGGCCAGCATGCCGCTGGCCGGGCCTTCGCTGACGACATGCAGCAGCCGTGGCGGTTTGCCGGACCTGCAACTGACCACGGCGGCCGCGCGTGCGCGTACGCCGTGCACCAGCCCTGCACGCAGCGCAGAAAACGCATTGGATCTGATTGCAAACATGCCTGTATCCGAAGGACACCAAAAAGGTGCCCGATGCAGGCAATATCGGCTCTTAGCGTCGGCGCTTGAGAACCCGGCAGGCGCTTGCCGCCGCTGTGCGGCAAGTCACGGAATTATCGGACGATGCGCCCGCCGCCCGCCCCCGGGCCACCCAGACCCGGGCCGACGCCGGCCTCCGGCACGACGATCCGCGTGCTGGCCTCGCGGCGCATTTCGCGAGCCTCGTTGATGGCCTCTTCGAGTGCCATCTTGACCGCCTCGGGAAACTTGACCAGCGCCTCTTGCAGCGTATCGGCTTCAATTTCAAACATCAGGGGCAGCACACCGCCGGGCGTTAGCAGCTGGGTCTGGCCCGAAAAGAACACCGGCCGCGACAGATCCGGGTCGCCGCTCTGCGTGACCGGCACCATGCGCCGCAAGGTGCCGGCGCGACGATCCGTGAATACTTCCTCGCGATAAAGCGCCGTAGCATCCATCTTGATTTCGGGCAATTGCTGTTCGTTAGCCATGGATCTCTTTCAAAAAATGACGTGGGTTGAGCGGTGCGCTGATTCTACCGGGCCGCCCCGGGCGCCGCGGCGGTTTCCGACATCATGTCCAGCGTCACCGGTGCGCCACTCTGGCGGATCAGGGCTTTTTTGCGGAAAAAGCGCAGGTAACCGGCCGGACCCATCCGTGAGCCACCCATGCCGGAGAGTTTGAACGAGTTCTTCTCGGCCTCATGCATGACCCCGGTCAGCGACCCGTCGTTGAGACTGATCCCGCCAGCGTCGATACGCATGCCGATGGCCTCGGCCTCTTCGAGCGTGCCCGCGATCACCCCGGCCGACAGCCCGTAGACACCGTCGTTGGCCAGGTCCACGGCTTGATCGACGCTGTCGTAGGCCATGACCGGCATCACCGGACCAAAGGTTTCGTCGCTCATGACGCTCATGCTGTGATTGACGTCCACCAATACGGTGGGACGCAGCCACTTGCCGCCATGGTCCTCGATGGTCCCGCCTGTTAGCACTCGGGCGCCCTTGGCAACCGCGTCGGCAATCTGTGCGGCGACGATGTCCGCCTGTTTGCCAAAAATAAACGGCCCGATCGTCCCCTGGTGCAGGTCCGGCCAGTTGGGTTCCACCCGTGCCGCCCGCGCCGTCAGCTTCGCGACGAAAGGCTCGAACACCTTGCGGTCGACGTAGATCCGCTCCAGCGACTGGCAGGCCTGCCCGGTAGCCGAGACCGAGGCGCGCAATACGATGTCGGCGGCGCGATCCAGGTCCGCGCTGGCGGTGACGATCATCGGGTCGTTGCCACCGAGTTCCAGGAATGCGGGGATGAAGTGCCGGGCGGCGTTTTCAGCGACCATGCGGCCGGTGCGGACGCTGCCGGTAAAGCAGATGACATCTGACAGGCTGACCAGCTGGGCGCCGGTGGCGCCGGCGCCCGGCCACATTTCCAGCACCTCGGCCAGCTCCGGCACCGCGTGCAGCGCCGCGCGCACCGGCTCGGCAAACCGCGGCGTCACTTCGCTCGGCTTCATCAGCACCGCGCAGCCTGCTAACAACGCCGGCACCGCGTCGATGAATGCCAGCGTAAACGGAAAGTTCCACGGGCTGATCACGCCCAGCAGATGATACGGAACATACTGGCTGCGATAGCTCACGGTCGGATGCACGGTGGACTGACCGCCAGCCGGCTTGGCCAGCTCCGGCGCCATGCGGCACCAGCGGTCGATCATGCCAATGACGGCACCGAACTCACCCAGCGTGATGGCGTAGCGTCCGGTGTCGATCGTCAGTTGTTCGATGATCAACGCGCGCCGCGCCAGCAGCTCCGCCTTGAAGCGCTGCAGCACCGCGATGCGCTCCGCCAGCGGCCGCGCGCTCCACGGCTTCTGCGCCACGCGCAGGCGCTGCGCCATCGCTGTTAGCTGCGCAGTCGACGGCGCGGAAAAATGATAGTCGACCGCGCCGCTGCGCGGGTTACGGACCTCGATGCGCTCGCCCTGCATCGATGCTTCACTGCTCTTGACTTTTGCGTTCATATTCCGTGCCCGATACCTGCAAATTTGCGGCTCATCTTGCGCCGGCCGCGCGGCGCTGCAAAGCGTCAATAAACGGCCGATCCGCGTCGAGGATATCGGCCTGGTGCAGCTCGCTGATCGGTATCCAGCGCAGCGCCTGGCCATCCAGGCCGCGCACCTCGCCCTGCCAGCCATCCACGAGCCGCAGGCGCAATTCGACGCTGCGATCCGGGTACGCATGGGTCAGGGTCTGGAAGGGCCGGCTTGCCAGGACATCGATTCCCAACTCCTCGCGCAGCTCCCGCGCCAGTGCCGTGGCGTCATCTTCACCGGGGGCAAGCTTGCCGCCCGGGAATTCCCAGCCGCCGGCGAGATGCCGGCCCGGCGGCCGCTGGGCGATCAACACCTCGCCCGCGGCATTGAACAGCGCCCCGGCGACGACCACCACGTTCATTGGCGCCCGCTGCCCGTCCTGGCTAACAAATCAGGCCGTGACAGTGCCGTGGCAATGCTTGTATTTCTTGCCCGAACCGCAGGGGCAGGGCTCGTTGCGTCCCACTTTGCGCTCCGAGCGCACGAAGGTGGGCTGCGACTCAAAGTCGGCCGCAGCGGCGCCAGCCAAAGGGGCGCCGGCAGCCTGGATCGCCGCGGGTTCTGGCCCGGGACCTAACAACGAGCCGGCACTCGCATGCTGCGCCTCCAGCTGCCGCATCAGGCGCTGGCGCCGCTCCTCTTCCTCGCGTTCCAGCTCTTCGGCGGAACGCAGCTCGATGCGCATCAACACCGACGCGGTATCGAACTTGACCCGATCGAGCATCGTCGAGAAGAGCTCATAGGCTTCTCGCTTGTATTCGTAGCGATAGTCCTTCTGCGCGTAGCCGCGCAGATGGATGCCCTGGCGCAGGTAATCCATGCCGGCCAGATGCTCGCGCCAGTGCTGGTCAAGCATCTTCAGCATGATGTCTTTCTCGACCACCTGCATGATTTCCGCGCCATAGCGTGTGCGCTTGGCCTCGTAGGCCTGGGTCACGGCATCCAGCACCCGCTGCCGGATCTGCGTGTCATCGATCGCCGGCTCCGCGGCCAGCCAGCCCTGCGGATCGACGCTGACCGCGAAATCCTTGGAGATCGCATCGCGCAGGCCGCTCAGGTTCCAGTTGTCGGCCGGCTGGCTCGGCGGCAGGAACTGCTCGACCAGCGACTCCACCGCGTCGTTACGGATGCCATCGATCGCGTGCGCGAGATTGCCCGCCGCCATGATTTCCGTGCGCTGCTGGTAGATCACCTTGCGCTGGTCGTTAGCCACGTCGTCAAACAGCAGCAGCTGCTTGCGGATGTCGAAGTTGTGCGACTCGACCTTGCGCTGCG
>DAIQQI010000017.1:15764-19376 GCA_036786925.1 Steroidobacteraceae bacterium | reverse complement strand
AAAGCATCTGTTAGGCTACTACGCCTCTTCCGGCGTTAGTTGAACTATTATTTGGAAGTAATAGGGAGATAGTTGGAAATGCTATTTCCAAATATTTCTGGAATTTCCAGTTAATTTTGCGGCGCTCCATGGTTGACGGTCGGACTGACAATATTGGCGAAATCTGATCTATTTCTACCGCGCACCCGCCACTTTGGCAAGGCACAATTCACGCTGGAGCCGGCCTTGAACAACCCACCACGCCTGTTCGATGTCATGCGGCAGAAGATGCGTCTGCGGCATCTCAGCCTGCGCACTGAAAAGACCTACCGGTACTGGGTGCGGGAATTCATTCGTTTTCATCGCGGACAGCACCCGCGCACCATGGGGGTCGCTGAGGTCGAGCAGTACCTGACCGATCTGGCGGTGCGCAAACGCGTCGCTCCGACGACGCAGAACCAGGCGTTGCAGGCCATCATTTTTCTCTATCGCTACGTGCTGGAGATGGAAGCTCCCTGGGTCTCGAACGTCGTGCGCGCGGAACGGACCCGGCGCCTGCCTGTGGTGCTGACGCGCTCCGAGGTCGAGCGGGTCCTCTCGGAGCTGCCCGGCGTGTATCAATTGATTGGCCGTCTCATGTACGGCACGGGCATGCGCGTCCTCGAGACCTTGAGCGTGCGGGTCAAGGACCTCGAATTCGAGCGGCGCGAGATCGTGGTGCGTTCGGGCAAGGGCAACAAGGATCGCATCACGATGCTGCCTGTGAGCCTGTCGGGGCCGCTGTCGCTGCACCTGCGCAAGCTGCACGACTGGTATGTCGAGGAGCGCCGCAAGGGCGCGCCTGGCGTGGTGCTGCCGTTTGCGCTGGAGCGCAAGTACCCTGACGGGCCACGGTCCTGGGGCTGGCAGTACGTCTTTCCCGCCCGGAAACTGTGCCTGGACGCCTACACTAACAAGCCGGTGCGTTTCCACCTGCACGAACGCAGCATGCAGAATGCGATGCGCGCGGCGGCGCGGCGCGCCGGCATCACCAAGCCGGTGGGCTGCCACACGCTGCGGCATTCGTTCGCTACGCACCTGATCGAAGCCGGCTACGACATCCGCACGGTGCAGGAGCTGTTAGGTCACGCGGATGTCAGCACCACCATGATCTACACGCACGTGCTGAACCGTGGCGGCCGCGGCGTCATCAGTCCGGTGGATATAGCGCCGGCGGCCTCCATGAATAGACCGCCATCTGTTGCAGATGCGCTCGAGGAACCCAAGACTATTTACGGCTTTCGCCCTTTTGCGTCGCGTGGCGGTGTTGTTACGAACGAACTGATCGACAAGCTTCGGCAAAACAACGTCTATTGATGCTCGCGCCGCTTTCCTCGGTCGCTGCTTTCATCTTCGCGTCAGGATTCACTGCGCTCAACTTCGAATATAAGCCTCGAGCTGCTCGATCGTCTGCTTCTGCTCATCGATGATCGCCTTCACCAGGTCGCCGATCGACAGCATGCCGACCACCTTGCCTTGTGTCGCCACGGGCAGGTGTCGAAAGCGTTTTTCGGTCATGAGTCGCATGCAGGTGTCGATGCTGTCTTCCGGCGTCACAGTGATGACCGGCGCGCTCATGATCTGCCACGCAGGGGTGTCGCTGGACGAGCGACCTAACAACACGACCTTGCGGGCGTAATCGCGCTCGGACAGGATGCCCTTGAGCTCGGTGCCGTGCATGACCAGCACCGCGCCGATGCTGTGCTCGGCCATGAGCCGTATCGCCTCGAGCACCGGCTCATCGGGATCGACGGCAATCGGCAGGGCCTTCTGGCCGGGTTTACGATCGAGCAGCTGGCGTACAGTAAGCATGGCGATCTCCCTCTTTTTATCAGCGGGCTCTACAAGGCGTCGGCGATGTCCTGCAGGAGTCCCTTGTCTTCAGGCTTAACGGTCGGCGGGTAGCGCTTCAGCACGGTACCCTCGCGGCTGATCAGGAATTTCTCGAAATTCCACTGGATATCGCCGCCGGCAACGCCAGGCGCGTCCGTTAGAAATTGATACACGGGGTGACGGCCGGGGCCGTTCACGTCGATCTTTTCGCTCAACGGAAAGCTGACACCATAAGTGGTCGAGCAGAACTTCTGGATATCCTGCGGCGTGCCGGGCTCCTGGCCACCGAACTGGTTGCAGGGAAATCCCAGCACTGTGAAATCCTTGGAGGCAAGGTCTTTCTGCAGTTGCTCGAGCCCGGTGTACTGCGGCGTCAGTCCGCACTTGCTCGCAACATTGACTGCGAGCACGACCTTGCCGCGCGCCTTCGCTAACAGGTCGGGGCTGCCGTCGAGGCTGGTCAGCTTGAAATTGAAGAATGTGGTCATGAATCAATCCTCTCGACTTGCAGCAGGGTACCGTCGGCGCCGGTCACGCGCACCTTGGCACCCGCGGGCGCATCGGGTCCGCTGACGATCCAGGTACCGTCGCCAATCTGCGCCTTGCCACGCCCCTCGGTAATGGCCTCGCTCAGCGTGTAGGTGCGGCCGATGTACTGCACGCCACGCTGGTTGAGATTGCCGGCGTCCTCGGGCCCGGTGTCCTTGCGATAGAAATTCCGGTAGGCGATGGTGGCGATCAGTCCGAGTCCGGCGAACAGCAGCCACTGCCACACCCAGGACAGGTCGCTGAAAGCCAGCAACAGTACGCCCACGATCGCAGCCGACACGGCGAACCAGATGGCGATCGCGCCGGCCAGCAGCGCCTCGAGCGCGGCGAGCGCCACCGCCAGCACCAGCCAGTGCCACCAGCTCAGGTCTTGCATGAAATCGAACACGTCCGTTCTCCGTTAGGCGCGCGGCGCGGCCGGTGGCCGCGGCGCGGGGTTACTGGCCGCCTGTTGCTTGCTCATCGCGTCCCTGGAGAGCTCGACGATGCCGCCCAGCGCGCCGAGGATGCCGGTGGATTCCATCGGCATCATGAATACTTTCTGGTTCGGTGACGCGGCCATTTCCTTCAGCGCCTCGACATACTTCTGCGCGACGAAATAATTGATGGCCTGCACGTTGCCCTTGGAAATCGCTTCGGACACCATTTCCGTGGCGCGCGCTTCGGCCTGCGCGAGCCGCTCGCGCGCCTCGGCCTCGCGGAACGCGGCTTCCTTGCGGCCTTCGGCCTGCAGCACGGTCGACTGCTTCTCGCCTTCGGCCTTCAGGATCGCGGCCTGGCGGAAGCCCTCGGCGTCGAGGATGTTGGCGCGCTTGTCGCGCTCGGCCTTCATCTGCCGGCCCATCGATTCCACGAGATCGGTCGGCGGCGTGATGTCCTTGATCTCGATACGCGTGCACTTCACGCCCCAGGGCATGGTCGCATCGTCGACCACCCTGAGCAGCCGATGATTGATCTCGTCGCGCTTCGACAAGGTCTCGTCCAGATCCATCGCGCCGACGACGGTACGGATGTTGGTCATGGTCAGGTTGACGATCGCGAGCCGCAGATTGTCGACCTCGTACGCGGCCTTGGCGGCATCCAGCACCTGGTAAAACACCACCGCGTCGATCGCGACCATCGCGTTGTCCTTGGTGATGACTTCCTGGCGTGGCACGTCCAGCACCTGCTCCATCATGTTGATGCGCCGGCCAATCGCCTGGAAGAACGGCA
>DAIQQI010000017.1:0-15664 GCA_036786925.1 Steroidobacteraceae bacterium | reverse complement strand
TCCAGCACCTGCTCCATCATGTTGATGCGCCGGCCAATCGCCTGGAAGAACGGCATGATGAAGTGCAGGCCGGGATCCATGGTGCGCTGGTAGCGGCCGAACCGTTCCAGCGTGAACTCGAAGCCCTGCGGCACGCGGACGAAAATCTTGTTAGCAAGCAGCAGTGCCGCAACCACGACAATGACAATCCAGATCGTACCCATTTCCATCTCAAGAACCCCCAGCCGGCGCCCGCGGCGCGCAATGCCCTGATGATACGACTATCGGGCCCCCGGGGTGTCGGCCAGCTTGCGGCCGGCGGGCCGTCGGCCCTAGAGTCGCTGCATGGCAGCACATCCGAAAAAGCCCGGCATCGACCGCGCGCACCGGCGGGTCATTTTCGCCTCCTCGCTCGGCACGGTGTTCGAGTGGTACGACTTCTACCTTTACGGCTCGCTGTCGGCCATCATCTCCCGGCAGTTTTTCGCCGGCGTCAACGAAACCACGGGTTTCATCTTCGCCCTGCTGGCCTTTGCGGCCGGCTTTTTCGTCCGGCCGTTCGGCGCCCTGGTGTTCGGCCGCCTGGGCGACAAGCTGGGCCGTAAACACACCTTCCTGATCACCATCCTGATCATGGGCACGAGCACTGCGCTGGTTGGCCTGCTGCCAAACTATACAAGCATTGGCGTCGCTGCGCCGATTGCGCTGATCGTCTTGCGCCTGCTGCAGGGCCTGGCGTTAGGCGGCGAGTATGGCGGCGCGGCGGTCTATGTTGCCGAGCACGCCCCGGAGGGCAGGCGCGGTCTCTATACCAGCTGGATCCAGACCACCGCGACGCTCGGCCTCTTCCTGTCGCTGCTGGTGATCCTCGCCTGCCGCCTGTTGTTAGGTTCCGAGGACTTCGACGCCTGGGGCTGGCGCATTCCGTTCCTGTTGTCGGTCGTGCTGCTCGCGGTGTCGGTCTACATTCGCCTGCAGCTGGCGGAATCGCCGGTGTTCGAGGAAATGCGCCGCGAGGGCCGGCTCTCCAAGGCGCCGCTCACCGAATCCTTCGGCCACGGGCAGAACCAGCGCCTGGTCCTGCTCGCCTTGTTAGGCGCGACCGCCGGCCAGGCGGTGGTCTGGTATGGCGGCCAGTTCTACGCGCTGTTTTTCCTGGAGAAGATCCTGCAGCTCGAATCGACCCGCGCCAACCTGATCATCGCCGCGGCGCTGGTGCTGGGTACGCCGTTTTTCGTGGTGTTCGGCGCGCTCTCGGATCGCATCGGCCGCAAGAAAATCGTGCTCGGCGGTTGCCTGCTGGCGGTGATTTTCTACTTCCCGATCTTCCGCGCGCTGACTCACTTCGGCAATCCGGCGCTCGAGACCGCCGTTGCCCAGGCGCCGGTGGTCGTGCTCGCGGACACCGCGAGCTGCAGTTTCCAGTTCGATCCCGTCGGCAAGGCGACCTTCAGCAACAGCTGCGACATTGCAAAGACAGCGCTCGCCAGGGCCGGTGTGCCTTACACCAATGCGCCGGCGCCAGTCGGTGCGGTGGCGATCGTGCGCATCGGCGAGACCGCGGTGGTCGAAAGTTTCGAAGGCCAGGCGCTCGCCGCGTCCGATCCGGCCGCGTTCAGGCAGCGCGCCGCGAAGTTCAACAAGTCACTGAAATCCGCGCTGACCACCGCAGGCTACCCAGCGAAAGCCGACGCCGCGCAATCTAACACGGCCGCGCTGGTCGGGTTGTGCTGGCTGCTGGTCTTGTTAGTCACGATGGTCTACGGCCCGATCGCCGCCTGGCTGGTCGAGCTGTTCCCGACGCGCATCCGCTACACCTCGATGTCGCTGCCGTATCACATCGGCAACGGCTGGTTCGGCGGCTTCCTGCCGGTCACCGCCTTCGCGATCGTCGCCGCCACCGGCAACATTTACGCCGGCCTGTGGTACCCCGTGATCGTCGCCGGCCTCACCGTAGTGATCGGCGGCCTGTTCCTGCGCGAAACGCGCGGCTCCGCCGCGCACTAGCCAGGCGCAGCGCGTCAGATGTTAGCCGCCCGGGCTGTCGGGGTTATCGGCACGGCGAATTGTCGGCGGCCCGTGCGCGCGGTGAGCGCAAACTTAGTAACTTCAGCTCAGTCTGGGAAAAGATCCGTGACGAACGTTTGCGCCCGCGCGCGCGGGCGGATGCGCGAGATCGCGCGTGAGTCCTCGAACCGCGAGCTCGCAAGCGCGCCGCCCTTTGAGCCGTTCCGCGAGGCGCGAGCGCGCGGACCGCATTAATATCCGCGCGTCACAATCTATCTAACGTTGACCCTACGTTAGCTTGACTAATTGCTTGCCCACATTCGCCCCGCCCAGCATCCCGATGAACGCCGCCGGCGCGCTGCGGATTCCCTCGGCAATCGTTTCCTTGTAACGCAGCTTGCCGGCCGCGAGCCATTCGCCGAGTTCGCGATACGCGGTCGGATAGTGGTCGCGGAAGTCAAACACGATGAAGCCCTGCACCTTGAGTCGATTGACGAGTACGAAGCGGAAATTCTTCAGGCCGTAGGGCTCGGTCGCGTTGTACTGCGATATGAGGCCGCACACCGGCACGCGCCCGAACGGGTTCATCCGGGTCAGCACAGTGTCGAGGATTTCGCCGCCGACGTTATCAAAGTAGACGTCGGCGCCCTTCGGCGTCGCCTGCTTGAGCGCCTCACGAAAATTTGCCGCCTTGTAGTCGACACAGGCATCGAAGCCCAGCTCCTCGACGACCATACGGCACTTGTCCGGGCCGCCCGCGATGCCCACAACGTGACAGCTCTTGAGCTTCGCAATCTGGCCGACCAGGCTGCCAACCGCGCCCATGGCGCCCGACACCACCACGGTCTCGCCCGGGCGCGGATCGCCTAACAACAGCAGCCCGCACCAGGCGGTGACACCCGGCATGCCGGCCGCGCCCAGGTTGGCGGACTGGGGCAGTTTCGGATCCACCTTGCGAACCGCCTTGCCGCTGTTGACCGACCATTCCTGCCAGCCGAAGTCGCCGCACAGCAGGTCGCCCACGGCATACCTCGGATTGTTAGATTGCCTGACCTCCGCCACGCATTCGCCGCACATGACCGCCCCGACCTCGACCGGCGGCACGTAGGAAGGCCCTTCACTCATGCGGCCGCGCATATACGGGTCGAGCGACAGCCAGTGGTGTTGCAGCAGTATTTCGCCGGGTCCGGGCGTTGGGATCGCTTCTGTGACGACGTCGAAGTTACTTTCCAGCGGCCAGCCCTTGGGGCGGCTGCGCAACAGAACTTTGACATTTTGCCCGGTAGTCATGGTGAAGCCTTGTCGAAACGTGACGAAGGTCCAAGTGTACATCGACTGGCGTCAGTCACTATCCGCAGGTGACTCGTGCCCCGACCCCAGATACCCTGCTGACTGAATTGCCGTTCGTACAAGTGCTGCCGGACGAGTACGCAATCCTGGAAAGCGACGGCGTGCTGATGGCCAATCTGCAGGCCAGCATCGGCATTTGCATCTACGATGCCGTGTTCGAACCGGGCGCCTTGCTGCACTTGAAGGCACTGCCCGACAAGTCGGTCGAAATCGAGCTAACAGATGTGGTTCTGGCAGGCGATCTCCTGCTCCTGGAACAGGCTCTGGCCGCGCTGCGCGCCACGGCCCCGCGGGCGCAGTACTGGCAGGGCAAGATCCTGACGCACTGCCCGTCGCACGACCCGGCCTTGTCCGCGATTGCGCAGTCGGTTGCGGACTTCGCCGCCGATTGGCTGGCTGACGCTGGCATCCAGATCGTCGATCGCCAGATGCTCGAAGGGCGCCGCGCCCGCGTGCAGTTTCGCCCCCAGATGGGCCAGCTGCGCACCGCCAGCATCCACGACTGACAAACGCGTCAACCGCCGGCGCATTGCGCCGTTTCCCATTGCAGAACGTCGGCCTCCGGCCATTGACCTGGCGTGGTTCGTTCCCGGACTCGTTCACGACCCTGTCCGGGTCAACCCGCGCGGCCACGACCGGGGGTCGCCGTTCAGACCTGAGTGCAGCGCGGGCGTAATGCGTCGAGGCGAGAAGCGAATAGGCGGCGGACCGTGTGCGCGGCCAGCGCAAACTTAGTAGCTTCGTTTCAGCCTGGGAAAAGATCCGTGACGAACGTTTGCGCCTGCGCGCACGGGCGAACGCGCGAGATCGTGGGTGAGTCCCCGAACCACGAGCTCGCAAGCGCGCCACCTCCTGAGCTTCTCGCCTCGACGCATTACGCCCGCGTGGCGCTAAGGATTGAGGTCCAGGTCCCTGCTGTAAGTCACGTTCATCACGTTGTCGTACCATCCACCCACGTGCGGATTCACCAGATGCTTGTTGACGTAGAAATAAAGCGGGATCAGCGGCTGGTCGGTCAGCAGCACGCGCTCCGCACTCTGCAGCAGCTCGCGACGTTTTCCCGGATCCGCTTCCGCCGCCGCACTTGTTAGCAACCGATCGTACTCCGCGCTCTGGTACTTCGCCGTGTTGATGCCGAAGTTGCCTTTGAAATACTGCAGGAAGGTGTAGGCGTCGTTGTAATCGCCGATCCACGCGAGGCGATAGATCTCCGCCCTGCGCGCGTCGATCTCGGCCTGCAGCGCCTTCATCTCGCGCGCCTCGGGGCGCACCTCGGCGCCTAACGCCTCTTTCCACATGCCCGTCACCGCGAGCGCCACCCGTGTATGGATCTCTGCGCTGTTGTACAAGAGCGTCGCCTTGAAGGGCCGTGCGGCGCTGTAGCCAGCCGCGGCATAGAGTTTGCGCGCCTCGGCGATGCGCTCCGCCATCGGCCGTGCGGCGAAGTCGAGGTTCTGGGTTTCGTAGTTGAACGTTCCGGGCGGTACCCAGCTGTTAGCTGCGAGCTCACCGACGCGCGTCACCTGTCGCACCAGCCGCTCGCGATCGATCACCAGCGACAGCGCGCGGCGCAGGCCCGGCTTGCTCTTGTAGGGCTCGCGGTCCATCGAAAACCCGTAGAAATAGGTGCCGAGCTGCGGAGTGATCCGCAGCTGCGAGCCATAGTCGCGCTGGATCGCCTCGAACTGGCCGCGCGGCACCACCGCGGTGATATGCAGCTCACCGCTCTGGAAGCGCTTGAATTCCGTGTCGATGTCGGTCGTATCGATGTAGCGCACGACATCGAGTCTGGTGGCGGCGTTGTTCCAATAGCGCGGATTGCGGCGCAGCTCGAGCTCCGAGCCCTGCTTCCAGCTAACAAGTGTAAACGCACCATTGCCAATGAGGTTGCCTGGCTTGATGAAGTCCGCGCCGTAACGCGCCAGCGTCGCGCGGTGCACCGGGCAGGTCGATGGATGCGACAGCAGGCCAAGCAGGTATGGTGCCGGGTTCGTCAGCCTGATGACGACGGTGCGCGCGTCGGGCGCGGCAACCCCCAGGGAATCGGGTGGCCTGCGGCCGGCGATGATGTCGGGCGCGTTGTCGATGATGTCGACCACCTGCGCGTATTGCGCTGCGGTCGCCGGGTCCACGAGCCGGCGCAATCCCGCGACGAAATCCTCCGCCACCACTGGATCGCCGTTTGACCACAGTCCGTTAGCGCGCAGCGTGAAGGTGTAGGTCTTGCCATCAGCGCTCGTCGTCCAGGATTCGGCCGCACCCGGCGCTGGCGCCGCCGACTTGTCGAGCGTCGTCAGGCATTCGAACAGGTCGCGCTGCACCGTCGCGGACTCAAAATTGCGCGCTTTCTGCGGATCGAGTGAATCCGGCTCCGGCCCCAGGCCGCGTACCAGCGCCTTGGCGGCTGGCGCGCCGCTGGCGCCTGCCTTGCCGGCGGGCTGCTGTCCGCAGGCGGCCAGGCACAACAAACCGAGGCCAACCAGAATCAACGCAAGCTGCTTGTTTTTCACGGTCGCACTCTACACCGGCCGCGTCCGCATCCGCGAGTGGGGCGTTCGGCATTGTTGCGGTTGCGCATCCGGGGTGTTGCGATCAACCATTCTCGGTCGAAAGAGCCCGTGGCCCCGGGGCACGGACCCGGCAACTGGCACTGAACACGAGTTTATCAAGGAGACTTGCCATGTTTTCCATTCTGTTAGGGCCGGATGCGCTGATGGGACGCCGCGCCGCGCTTGGCGGTTTGTTAGGTGGTACGCTCCTGGGTGGTGCGCTCGCAGCAACGCTGGGCGCAGGCGGCGCACTCGCCGCGCCGGCGAAAGGCCGGAAGCGTGGCCGTATCGCGCTCGATTTCAACGATCCCATCGACAACCTCTACGCCTTCGGCAAGATCTGGTCGGGGTATGAGAAACCCGTGATCGGCGGTTTCCACGGCCTCATGTACATGCGCATCCCCGGCAAGCGCCTGATTCCCGTGTTTGGTTACACCGGCACCGGCATCTTGTTAGCTGAGCACGATCCCAGGGGCTTCCTCAAGATCAAGTCGCGCGAAACCGGCTATTTCACCGACCTGCGCAGCGGCGACATCCTCGAGACCTGGGACAACCCGCTGACCGGCGAGCGCTGCGAGGTCTATCACTTCTACAATCGCCTGATCGCCGGCAAGCTGACCACCGAAGTGCCGAAGTTCGCCTACGGCGGCGCCGGCGACACACCGACCACCATGAACGAGGGCACCGTTTTTCCGGACGCCGACGGCAAATACCCGTTCCGCCTGCCGTTCTCGCGTTATGGCGACGACCTGATGCTGCAGTGGGACTACGCCCACGACTACACCAACCCCGTGTCGCCCGAAGGCTGGCCCACCTATTCCACCGGCCCGCGCATCACGCCGTCGGAACACTTCGTGATGTACGCGAGCCTCAAGGAAACCGAAGACCGCGATATTCCCGTGGCGCGCATGCGCGCCGGCTTCTCGCGCATGTCGGAGTGCTGGCCGTGGATGCGCATGGGCAAGCACGAACAGCGCGGACTGACTCTGTTCGGCCGCATGCATTCGCACAAGGGCCTCAACGGAATGGACGAAGTGCCGCCCAAGGTGCGCGCCTACATCGAGAAGCACGCGCCGGAATATTTCGAATTGCCGCCCGAGTGGGAATCCGACAACAAACGCGTCGAGACCTGGGGCGCGTTCGCGCAGGACGTACCGCCCGAGAATCCTGCGTACGACTGGAAGGCGAAGGCGCTGCGACCGAAGAATTTCAAAGGACCGCCTACAGGGCTTGGACGACGCGGCTACACCTGAGATCGCGAACAGATACTTGTTAGGGTTCGGCCTTGCCACGCATCTGTCGCAGCGTGCTCGCAATCGCGCGCCCTGCGGGTACCCTCGTTCGGGCTACTCGCTTGGACACATTCGCTCACCTCGAGTCCAAAGCCTGATCGACCGCGCTCGCAACGCCCCCACTCGGCGCGCTCCAGCTCGCTGCTACGACAGATGCATGTCAGGCCCGGGCGTCTGGCAATTTGCCGCTTGCGCGCCAGCAATATCGGCGGCGGTCCGGCGGCGACTCTTCCGGAAGAAGATCCGTTTGCGTGAAATGACTGCGACTGGCACGGCGTGACGTCACCGGCTCAGCGAGCTGGAGCTCGCCGAGGACGAGCGCGGTGCGCTCACGGCGAAAAGCCGAAGTGGAACATCAACCGCGCACCGAATAGCGCAGCGGTGAATTTGACGATCCCGCGTATTTCGAGCGCGGTCGATGACGTCGTGATCTGGCGATGTACGAATGTGTCCAAGCTCGTAGCTCGTCCGAGGGTACCCGCAGGGCGAGCGACCGCGAGCCCGGCGCGCTCACGACGTTGGTCGCGCTGATCGCTGAATTGCGCGCCGCGTAACGACCCGTTGGATGTTCGGCTACGCCGCCCGATTCTTCTTCCGCAGATGAATCAGCAACAAGGACACCGCCGCCGGCGTCACCCCGGGCACCCGCGCCGCCTGCCCGACCGTCTCCGGTCGCACATCCGCAAGCTTCTGCCGCACTTCATTCGACAGCCCCGAGACTATCGCGTAGTCGATGTCGCGCGGCAGGCGCGTGGCCTCGTGCTCGCGCTGCCGCTCGATTTCTGTTTCCTGGCGCTCGATGTAGCCCGCGTACTTGGCGCGTACTTCGACCTGCACGCTGACCTGCGCCGGCAACCGGTCGTCGGCCGCCGCCAGCAACGCCATCGGTCCGGGTTCGTCGCTGTGATCGAACTCGGCAAGATCCGCGTATGCCACTTCGGGCCGGCGCAGCAGGTCGAACAGGGTCGCGTCGCGCGTCAGCGCGGTACCTAACACGCGTTGTTCCCAGGCGGGGTGTTGTGCCGGCTGAATGCGCCGCGCCTGCAATCGCGCAATTTCCCGGGCAGTCGCATCGCGCTTGGCCTCGAACAGCGCCCAGCGCTCATCGCAGACCAGGCCGAGTTCGCGGCCCTTGGGCGTGAGGCGCAGGTCGGCATTGTCCTCGCGCAACAGCAGCCGGTGCTCGGCGCGGCTGGTGAACATGCGGTAGGGCTCGCGCGTGCCACGGGTAATAAGATCGTCGACCAGCACGCCGATGTAGGACTCACCGCGCGTCGGTACCCAGGGCGCGCGCTCCGACACCTGGCATGCTGCATTGATGCCGGCCAGGATGCCCTGCGCGCCGGCTTCTTCGTAGCCGGTGGTGCCGTTGATCTGGCCCGCGAAAAACAGGCCCGTGATCGCCTTGGTCTCGAGGCTCGCATTCAGATCGCGCGGATCGAAGTAGTCGTACTCGATTGCATAACCCGGCCGCGTGATATGCGCGCGTTCGAAACCGGCGATGCTGCGCACGAATTCCAGCTGCACATCGAAGGGCAGGCTGGTCGAAATTCCGTTCGGATAAACCTCGTGGGTATCGAGGCCTTCAGGCTCGATGAAGATCTGGTGCGAGGTCTTGTCGGCGAAGCGCACGACCTTGTCTTCGACCGAGGGGCAGTAGCGCGGACCCACTCCTTCGATCCTGCCGGTGAACATCGGCGAGCGGTCGGTCGCGGCACGGATGATCTCGTGGGTACGCTCGTTTGTACCTGTAATGAAACAAGGTATTTGCCTTGGATGCTCATTGGAACGCCCAAGATACGAAAACACCGGTATTGGGTTATCGCTCCACTGATCCTTGAGGCCGGAATAAGCGATGCTGCGACCATCGATGCGTGGTGGCGTGCCGGTCTTGAGCCGGCCGACACGCAGCTTCAGTTCGCGCAGGCGCGCGGCCAGTTTGTTAGATGGCGGATCGCCGGCGCGCCCCCCCTGGTAGTTGTCGAGGCCGACGTGGATCCGGCCGCCGAGGAAGGTGCCCACGGTCAGCACGACGGCGCGCGCGCGAAATTCAATGCCGGTCGCCGTGGTGACGGACGTGACGCGCCCGGACTCGATCGCGAGATCCGCGACTTCCTGCTGGAAAATTGCGAGTCCCGGCTGGTTCTCCAGCAGGCCGCGAATCGCGCGCCGATACAGCACGCGATCGGCCTGCGCGCGCGTTGCGCGCACCGCCGGGCCCTTGCTGGAATTCAGCGTGCGGAACTGGATGCCGGCGCGATCGGCGGCGCGCGCCATGGCGCCACCTAACGCGTCGATTTCCTTGACGAGGTGGCCCTTGCCGATGCCGCCGAAGGCCGGGTTGCAGCTCATCTGCCCCAGCGTCTCGATGTTCTGCGTCAGCAGCAGCGTGCGTGCGCCCATGCGCGCGGACGCAAGCGCAGCCTCGGTGCCGGCATGGCCGCCACCGATCACGATCACATCAAATTGCTCTGGGTGCCGCATAATTTTGGGGCGGGCATTGTAGTCGAGAACAGGCGACAAGGGCAGGCCTTTCATAGCACAATGCCGCCCGCACCATGCCTCGCTTGCTAACAATACTGCTGAGCCCCGTACTGCTGTCGGTAGTTGCGTTAGGCGCCGGTCCCGCGGCTGCCGCCGGGCCCGAATTCAAGCCCTGCCGCCTGCAGAACCCGGCCGGAATATCCTCGGTCAAGGCAGAATGCGCGTGGCTGCCGGTCCCCGAAGACCGGGCCAAACCCCAGGGCCGCCAGCTCCGGCTGCGTGTCGCGCGGATCCCCGCGGTCGGCTCCCGCAAGCAGCCCGATCCGCTGACGGTGTTAGCGGGCGGGCCGGGCATGGCCGCCAGCGTTATGTACACCTCCACTACGGCGGCGTTCGCGCGCATCAACCAGGACCACGACATCCTGCTGGTCGATCAACGCGGTACCGGCGAGTCGGCGCCGCTCAATTGCGATTTTGACGAGGAAGACACCTACAACGCTGACGATGACCGCCTGCAGGAGTTGGTGCTCGCCTGCCGCGACACGCTGGCAAAGAAAGCGGACCTGCGCTTCTACACCACCAGCGTGGCGGTGCGCGATCTGGATGCCGTGCGCGCGGCGTTAGGTTACCGGCAGCTGAACCTGTACGGCGTGTCCTATGGCACGCGGGTCGCGCAGCACTACCTGCGACGCTACCCGGCTAACACGCGGCGCGTGATTCTGGACGGCGTCGTGGCGCCGGACGCGGTGCTGCCCGAAGGCATCGCCCTCGATGCCGAAGCGGCACTGCGGCAGATCCTCGAGCGCTGCCGCAAGGACCGCGCCTGCTCGGGCAGCTTCCCGAATCCGCTGGCGGACTACCAGAAAGTGCGCGGACGGATCCAGGGCAGCCCCGTGGACGTGGAAATTGCCGATCCGCGCACGGGCGAGCGCCGCAAGATCAAGTTCGACGCGCTGCAACTGGCAATCGTGCTGCGCCTTAACACTTACACGCCGCAAAGCGCCGCGTTGTTGCCGCTCGCCCTGTCGCAGGCGGCCAGGCACGAGGATTACCGCGCGCTCGCGGCGCAGGCACTGATGGCGGCGCGGCCGATGCAGAAAGTCATGTCCATGGGCATGCACAACAGCGTCATGTGCGCCGAAGATGACCCGCGCGTCGACAGCCGGCCGATCGATCGCAACCAGATGGCCGCGACGTTTATCGGCACCGCTCAATTGGATGGCATCCGCCGCCTGTGCGCCGCCTGGCCACGCGGGCCCGTCGATCCGGATCTTTTCAATGTGGTCGTATCCAATACGCCGATGCTGCTGCTGTCCGGTGGCAACGATCCGGTCACGCCGCCCGCTTATGCGCGCCGCGCGATGGCCAGGCTGCGCAACGCGCGGCACATCGAGGTTCCGGGCATGGGCCACGGACAGCTCGGCCTGCCCTGCATGGATCGGATCATGGCGGATTTCATTCGCGGCGACGACGTGAAGACGCTCGATACGCGCTGCCTCGGCGCGCTCCAGCCGATGCCTTTCTTCACCACGCCCGCCGGGCCCGCGCCCTGAGTCGCCATGCATGATTGAAGCCCGCCAACTCCGCAAAAGTTTCGGCGCCGTCGAGGCGGTGCGCGACGTGAGCTTCACCGCCCCCGATGGCCGCATCACCGGTTTGTTAGGTCCTAACGGTGCGGGCAAGTCAACCACGCTGCGCATGCTGTCGACCATCCTGGCGCCGCAGAGCGGCGCAGCGCTGATCGATGGCATCGATACGCGCACCGACCCGCTGGCGGCGCGGCGCGCGATTGGCGTCTTGACGCACCAGTCGGGCCTCTATCCGAACCTCACCGCGCGCGAAAACATCCTGTATTTCGCCGAGCTGCATGGCATGGCGCGGCCGGAACGCCTGCGCCGCGCGGATGAGCTCATCGAGCAGCTCGACATGCGCGAGTTTGCGACCCGGCGGGTCAAGGGTTTTTCGCAGGGCCAGCGCATCAAGACTGCGCTGGCGCGCGCGCTGGTGCATGGTCCGAAAAACATCATGCTGGACGAGCCCACCAACGGCCTCGATGTGATGGCGGTGCGCAATCTGCGCGCGCTGCTCAATCGCCTGCGTGATTCGGGCCATTGCGTGCTGTTCTCCAGCCATGTCATGCAGGAAATCGCCTGGCTGTGCGAAGAGGTCGTGGTCATCGCCGGCGGCCGGGTGCTGGCCACTGGGACCCCGGATGCGATCCGCGAACGCACCGGTGCCGCGCATCTCGAAGACGCTTTTGTAAGCCTGATTGGCGATGCCGAAGGCATGCTCTGATGCGCGCGCTCTGGACCGTGTTCCGCAAGGAGTTCCTCGAAAACCTGCGTGACCGCCGCACGCTCACCACCGCGTTGTTGTTAGGCCCGGTAATCGGGCCGCTGATGCTCTCGGGCCTGCTGCAGTTCGTCGCGCAGCGCGAACAGGACCGGATCGACAAACCCCTGCCGGTTGCGGTGGTGCACGCCGAGCGCGCACCGAACCTGCTGACCTATCTCAAGGGCTACGGCGTCGAAGTTACCGAGGCCAGGCTCAGCGATGACGCCGCCCAAAAAGCGGTCGAGTCGCGCCAGCATCGCCTGGTGCTCGTAATTCCGGAAGATTTCGGCAGCCGCCTCGCCGAGCAGGCGCCCGCTCCGGTTTACCTCTACTATGACGCGGCCAGCCTGGACGACGCCCGCTCACTGCGGCGACTCTCCTCGCTGGTATCGCAGTACGGCCAGACCATCGCGCAGCTGCGGCTCGCCGCGCGTGGCGTCGATCCCGGCGTGATCGCGCCCATCGTCGTGCAGGGTATCGACGTGTCCACGCCGCGCAGCCGCGCCGAGACCGTGCTGGGCATGCTCAGCTACATCGTCATGTTCGCGATGCTGTTAGGCGGCATGTATCTCGCCATCGATGCGACCGCCGGTGAGCGCGAGCGCGGCTCGCTCGAGCCGCTGCTGACCACCCCGATCGCCCGTGCGCACATTGTCTACGGCAAGATCCTCGCGAGCTGCGCCTTCATGCTGATCAGCCTGGTGCTGACCCTGAGTACCACGGCCCTGGCGTTGTCGTACATAAAGCTCGACGGTGCGGGCATCGCAGTGGACTTCAGCCCGTCCGTCGTGCTGCACATGATCGCCACCACCGCGCCTTTCATTCCGCTCGGCGCGGGCCTGATGACCCTGATCGCCAGTTTTACGCGCAGCTATCGCGAGGCGCAGAGCTGGCTCGGCATCGCGATGCTGGTGCCGACCCTGCCGCTGGCGATCGCCTCCGTGTTGGGGCTCAAGCCGAGCCTCGCGACGATGGCGATCCCGTCGCTGAGCCAGCACTTTCAGTTGATGGCCGCGCTGCGCGGCGAAACGCTGCCGCTGTCCTGGGTGCTGGTGTCGGCGGGGGTTTGTCTGTTAGCTGGTTTTTTCGTCTGCTGGATTGTCAGCCGGCTCTACCAGCGCGAGGCGATCCTCGGCTGATGCGCGGCGAACCAGGCGGCCAGAGCCAGCAGCGCCAGCAGCTCACCGACACTCACAGCCGGCAGTGGCGCGGCGCGCAGAGTTCGGGCGCTTGCTTGCGTCAGCTCCGTCGCCACAAGGATCACATGCGGGGCCACCAGCATGGCCAGAATGCCGAATATCGCGATCCAGCCCATGCTCATCAGCCATTCTCTGGCGAGACTCTTGCGCGTCTGCGAGTACTTGGCGAGTTCCGCCGCGCGGCGCACAGCCGGATCGCCGGCGGGCTGCGCGACGTTCGCGATGCGCGCCAGCACACGTGCATCGAAATCCGCACCGGTCCGCAGGCCGCCGTAATGCTGGCGCAGTCTTTCTTCCAGATTCATGATTGCGTCACTCCCGCCAATTCGCGCAGGCGTTCGCGCCCGCGATGCAGCAGCGTTTTCACAGTCCCGACCGGCATTCCGGACATTTCCGCGACTTCTTCGACCGAACATTCTCGCAAATAGAACAAGCGCACCACCGTCCGCTGCTTTTCCGGCAGCTGCGCCACCCAGCCCTCGATGCGTCGCGCATCCGTGTCGGCCTCGATTGCATCATAGTTTGCACCACCGGACGCCTCCACCGACCGCGCCTCGACCTCAGCTAACACCGCCGGCTCGGTCAGCGATCCGCTGGCGCGCCGGCTGCGCAGCGCCGACAAAGCCGCATTGCGCGTGATCGTATAGATCCAGGTCGACAACGCCGACCGTCCATCGAACGCCGGCAGCGCCCGCCAGATCTTGACGAACACCTCCTGGGCGATATCCTCGGCCGCCGCACGGTTGCCGACCAGGCTCAGGCACAGCGCAAAGACCCGTTCGCGGTAGGCAGGCAGCAGCCGCGCGATTGCGTCGTCACGCCGGCCCTCGCGCACCCACTGCAGAATTTCGTCGTCCATGTCACCCGCTCACTATTAGACGCGCACCCGGATCCGCGGGTTTCAGCAAATTTTTTGTAACCGGTCGCCGGCGGCGGGAGTCTAAACCGGCATGAATGCGCATTTCAGCCATCCCTGGTCCAGCGGACTCGAAGTATTTGCGGCCCTGGCACTGGGATTCTGGCTGGGCAAGCAGCAGCTCTGGCTGTGGCCGCGCGTCATCGAATTCGTTCAATCATTGTTAGGAATCTAAGCGAGGAATATATGGAAACGACTGTTTCGGAAATTGGTGTGCTGATACCCCTGGTAGCGGTTTTCATGGGGATCGGACTGGCCATTGTGTCTGTCATTACCCAACATCGCGCGCGGGTCGCGGCAATGGAACAGCGCCATCGGGAACGCATGGCCGCCATTGAAAAGGGCATCGAGTTGCCGCCCGACCTCGTGTCGGATTCGGCGGACGATGCTGGCCGGGGCAGGAAACCGGCTTCACGATACTTGCTGCAGGGACTGATATGCCTGGGCATCGGCGCCGCGCTCCTCGTATCCAGCTTTACGATCATGCCAGCGGAGCTGCAGCTACCCGGCGGCATCCTGGTGGCGATCGGCGCGGCCCTGGTCATTTTTTATGTCGCCACCGGACGGACCAAGCCGCCCGCGCTGCCTGGCGACCCGCCGCGCTAGGCAGCGCGCTCAGGCGCTGCGCGGTCGCTCCGCGTCCTGCTGGCGCAACTCAGCCTGGTTGCGTGCCAGCAGGGCGCGGAAGCGATGCAGGTGGTCATCGGCAAATTCGCGCGCCTCGATTTCAAAGCGGTTGTCCCAGTAGCCGCGCCGGAACCACTCGAGCAGATAGCGAAGCACCGTAAGCTCGCCCGTCTCCCATTGCCGCAGCACATGGCAGTATTCGTGCAGGACGAAGTCGGGCCGCTCAAAAAACTGCCGGGCGCCGCCGCGCAGGTATATGCGCCGCCGGCGCGTCGTCGCCAGTGCCCGCGCATGAAAGCGCGCAAACCAGGAATGCTCGTAGATCTCCACCAGATCCACTTCCGTTCCAAAGACTGCTAACAAAGTCAGCCGCTGATCGGGCGGCAGCGTGACGCGGCGGCCGATCATTTACCGATGCAGAAACTGCTGAAGATCCGCCCTAACAAGTCATCGGCGCTGACCGCGCCGGTAATCTCACCAAGCTGCAGCTGCGCAAGACGCAGTTCTTCCGCGACCAGCTCGCCGCCGCGCCGCTCCTGCAGCTGCCTGGCCGCGCTCTCGACGTGCTCGCGGGCCCGCGTCAACGCATCGACGTGCCGCCGGCGCGCCGAGATCGTGCCGGCGCCGGGGGTCTCGAAGCCCACCGTCGCCTTCAGATGCGCGCGCAGCAGCTCGAGGCCGTCGCCACGCAGCGCCGACACGGTGATTCGTGGCGGTCCGGCCATCGTGTCCGCCACGGGAATGCCGGTGGCGAGATCGCACTTGTTCAACACCAGCGTGACCGGGACATCGGCGGGCAGCCTCGCGCGCTCCTCCAGATACGCCGCGGCCTGCGGATCGATGTGCGCATCGACGACGAACAGCAGGCGGTCCGCCCGCGCGATTTCCGCGCGCGCGCGCCGCACGCCCTCGCGTTCCACCGCATCG
>DAIQQI010000196.1:0-5958 GCA_036786925.1 Steroidobacteraceae bacterium | reverse complement strand
ACAGCCACCGACGATGCGCGCGCCGGCATCGATCGCCAGCGTCGCGTACCGGGCCATCAGCTCGGGCGTACCCGTATAGACGATCTCGGTGCCTTTGAAATGCGGAATGCCGCAATTGCCCTTGCTAACGAGTGCATAGGGTGCGTCCTGCATCTCGAGCAGGCTGACCAGCGTGTCGGACGCGCCGACACCACAATTCGGGCCGATGGCGAGCGGCGCCGTTGGTTGCGCCGCGATGCTGTCGGCGAGCGCGCGCGGCGCCAGCCCCATCATTGTGCGGCCGGCGGTGTCGAATGAGCAGGTCACGACGTAAGGCAAGCCTACCGCAATGGCGGCGGCGGCTGCCGCGTTCACTTCTTCGGTGGAGGACATGGTCTCGATCCAGGCAACGTCCGCCCCACCGTCGCGCAGCCCCTGCATTTCCTCGGTAAACGACGCCACCGCAGACTCGTGCGTCAACGCGCCCATGGGTTCGAACAATTCGCCGGTCGGGCCAACGGAACCCGCGACGACGACCGGGCGACTGGCGGCGTCCGCAACCCGCCGGGCGAGCATTGCAGCGGCCTTGGCGAGTTCGTAAACGCGCGCTTCCGCCTTATGCAGTTTCAGCCGCTCGCGATTGCAGCCGAAGGTGTTGGTCAGAATGATGTCAGCACCCGCGTCGACAAACCTCTGGTGCAGATCGACGACCAGGTCGGGCCGATCGACCGACCAGAATTCCGGCGGCTCGCCCGAGCTGAGGCCGGCGGCAAAATAATTGGTGCCCGTGGCGCCGTCAGCCAGCAGCACGGGACGGGTTTCCAGAAGTCTCGCCAGTGTCATTCGCATGACTGATTGTACAGGTACGCGCTCAGCGTCCATACGCAGCGCCGAAAACGTAACTGTCCATCGATACGACGTTGTGCTCGACACCGCCTTTAATGACGGTAACTGGCAATGCATCGGCTGCCGCGCCCGCGGCGACCAGCAAGGGCCAGAAATGCTCCGGCGTCGGGTGTGCGCGTGCGGCATGGGGCGCGAGATCCAGGGTTTGCCGCAGTCGCGCGCTGTCGCCTGACACCACGGCGCCCTGAACCCACGCGACAAATTCGTGCACATAGTCAGGTGTATGGCGTGATCCGATGACCGCCTCAGACAAATTGTGCGTCAGGCTGCCGGACCCCAGGATCAGCACGCCGTCAGCTGCCAGCGGCCGCAGCGCCCGACCTAACGCCCAGGCCGATTCGGCGTTGAAATGATGCGGCATGGACACCTGGAAGATTGGAACGTCGGCCGCCGGATAAAGGAATTTGAGCGGCACCCAGGCCCCATGATCGAGTCCGCGTGCAGCCTCGGGCTCGGCCTGCCAGCCCGCTGCCCGCAGGCAGTCGAGGGCCTGCTGCGCTAACAGCGGATGCCCGTCAGCCGGGTACTGCAGCTCATACAGTGCACGATCGAAGCCCGAGAAATCATGGATCGTGCGTGGTCGCTGCGCTGTCGAAACCCGCACCGATGGCGTCAGCCAATGCGCCGACACCACCAGCACGGCTTGCGGCTTTGGCAGGTCGCGACCTAACGCACTGAGGCGCGGCCCGGCGAGCCCGGGCTCGAGCGCGAAGGTCGGAGCGCCATGCGACACGAACAGCGTTGGCAGTCGTTTCATTTTGCGTCCAGTGACCATCGGCCTGCGCCGCTGAAGATCAACGACACCGCAATGGTAAACAGCGTGAGCGCGTACTCGTAGCCGTTATTGCTCATGAACAGCCCGTTGCCGAAATGGACGCCGAAGATTGCGACCAGCATGGCAAAGGCCAGCACCGCTGCCGCCGGCCGGACCAGGAAACCTGACAGCAGCGCCAGGCCACCGAAGAACTCAGCGCTGCCGGCCAGCAGCGCCATCAGGTAACCCGGATTGAGGCCCTGTGACGCCATCCATTGGCCAGTCCCCTCGAGGCCATATCCGCCGAACCATCCAAACAGTTTCTGCGCACCATGGGCCGCGAAAATGAGGCCGGCCGGCACTCGCAGCACCAGTGGCGCCCACGATGGGTCGGTCGCCTGAATCCTGTCTATCAATCGAGTCGTCATGGAATCGCTCCTTCAGTTATTGACGTGCCACAGCCTACATGTCTCTTTTATTGGGATAAATACTTGTTTAATGAACTAATTGTTCCGATAATTGCAACAAATGGACCGTTACCAAGAAATGCAGGTTTTCGCCGCTGTCGTCGATGCCGGCAGCTTCGTCAATGCGGCTGACGCCTTGAAGATGTCGAAGGCTGCTGTGTCGCGCCATGTCGCCGAGCTCGAAGCCAGGCTTGGCGTGCGCCTGCTGAACAGGACCACGCGCAAGCTGTCGCTAACCGACGAGGGCCAGACTTTTCACGCCCGCTGCGCCACCTTGTTAGCCGACATCGCCGAAGCCGAAGCCGAGATCACCGCGCGCAGCGGCCACGCGAGTGGGTTGCTTCGGATCAATGTGCCGGTCACGTTCGGACTCATGCATCTCGCCCGGCTGTGGCCCGCTTTCATGGCACAGCACCCAAAGGTCGAACTGGACATCACGCTTGCGGACCGGCTCGTCGACCTGGTTGAAGAAGGCTTCGACATGGCCGTGCGGATAGCGCGCCTGCCGAGCTCGTCGCTGATCAGCCGCAAACTCGCGTCCACGCGGCTGGTGCTGTGCGCATCGCCCGCGTACCTGGCGCAAAATCCGGTGCTGGCGCACCCCCGCGACATCACGCGCCACGCGGTGTTAGCGTATACGCTGCTGTCGACCGGGGACGACTGGCAGTTCGAGGGTCCCGAGGGCCCGGTTGCGGTCAGGATCAAGCCGCGTCTGCGTTCTAACAGCGGTGATACCTGTCGGGCCGCTGCACTGCAGGACCAGGGCCTGATACTGCAACCCAGTTTTCTGATTGATGCCGAACTCCGCTCCGGCGCGCTGACCGAAGTGCTGCCCGAGTTTCGCGCCCTGGATCTTGGAATCTACGCCGTCTATCCCAGCCGCCGGCATGTGTCGCCCAAAGTCCGTTTGCTGATCGACTATCTGGCGGCGGCACTGCGCACGGTCCACTGGCGTCCCTGAGGCGAAATCGCGGACGAGGGCCGATCAGTCATAATGGCGAGCACACCCCTGAATGCAGCTGCGGAGCAAGCCGTGCCTCAATCGTCACTGAATCCCCTGGACCTCTTCGATATTCGCGCCGAGCTCAGCGAAGAGGAATGCATGGTGCAGGACGCCGTGGCCCGCATGGTGGACGACAAGGTGCTGCCCATCATCCGCCAGCATTTTGAAAACCACACTTTTCCGCGCGAGCTGGTTCCGGAGCTGGCGCAGCTCGGGTTGTTAGGTTCGTCGCTGACCGGCTACGGCTGCGCCGGCATGAATTCCATTGCCTATGGCCTCATCTGCCAGGAACTGGAGCGCGGCGATGCCGCGGTGCGCAGTTTTGTCTCGGTACAGAGCTCGCTGTGCATGTATCCGATTTTTGCCTACGGCAGCGAGGCACAGAAACAGCAGTTCCTGCCGCGCATGGCCAGCGGCGAACTGATCGGCTGCTTCGGACTGACCGAGCCGCAGGGCGGCTCGGACCCCGGCAACATGAAAACCCATGCCAAACGGCGCGGGCGCGACTGGGTGCTGAACGGCTCGAAGATGTGGATTACCAACGCCCCGGTCGCGGATCTGGCGGTGGTCTGGGCGCGCACCGACGAAGGCATCCGTGGTTTCATCGTCGAGCGCGGCACGAAAGGATTCGCAACGCCGGAGATCCAGAACAAGTTCAGTTTGCGTGCGTCCGCCACCGGCGCCCTGTTCTTCGAAGACGTCGTGCTGCCGGAAGAGAACATGCTGCCGGGAAGCACCGTGGGCATCAAGGCGCCGCTGTCCTGCCTGACGCAGGCACGCTATGGCATCACCTGGGGCGTGATCGGCGCGGCGCAGGCCTGCCTTGCCGAGCTCATCGAATACACGAAGACACGCATTCTTTTCAATCGGCCGCTGGCGGCCAACCAGGCGATCCAGATTCGCCTCGCCGAGATGGCACGCAAGATCACAACCTCGCAGTTGCTGTCGCTGCAGCTCGGGCGCCTCAAAGAGGCCGGCAAGATGACGCCGACGCAGGTCTCGCTTGCCAAATGGCATAACTGCCGTGCCGCGATCGAAGTGGCTCGCGATGCCCGTGACATGTTAGGTGGCGCGGGTATCAGCGCGGAGTACGTGCCGATCCGGCATGGGCTCAACCTCGAGAGCGTGATCACCTACGAAGGCACGGAAACGATCCACCAGCTCAGCATTGGCCGCGAGCTGACGGGGATCAACGCGTTCTGAATCGCGCCGATACCTGGACGCTGACCTAGAGTCTATTGTCAGCGCGTGCGGACCGCAGCATGCGCTTACGGAGCCTGCTTCAGGTACTTGTCCAGAAACGCGAGAATTCGCTCGTAAACTTCGCGGCGTGAGGCCTCGTTGTAGACACCATGGCCCTCGCGGCTGAGCGCCATCCATTCGTAGTACTTTTTGTTCTTGTCCAGCGCCGCCTTCATCGCCTGTGCCTGTTCGAAAGCCGCGCGCCAGTCAGCCTTGCCGTGAATAAGCAGCACCGGCACCTGTATCTGGTCCGCATGCCGCGCCGGCGAGCGTGCACGCATCGACTCCACATCCTCGCCTAACGCCAGCTTCAGAAAATCCTGGCCATAACGGGTTCGCGGCACATCGCCCGTGGTGCGCATCAATTCCAGGTCGTAGACGCCCGCATAGCCAATGGCGCAGCGATAAAGCCTGGGCTCGCGAACCACGCCAGCCAGCGATGCATAGCCGCCATAACTCGCGCCGAAAATGCAGATGCGGTCTGCCGGCGCAATTTTCTGTTCTATGGCCCAATGCGTCGCATCTGTGAGGTCATCCTGCATCGTGGCGCCCCACTGCTTGTAGCCCTTCGCCTCGAAATCCATGCCAAAGCCACCGCTGCCCCGGAAATTCAACTGCAGCACTGAATAGCCGCGGCTGGCTAACAGCTGCACTTCCCAGTCGTAGTCCCAATAGTCGCGCGGACCGTGTGGCCCACCGTGCGGATGGACGATCAGCGGGTGCGGACCCTCTCCTTCCGCGCGTGTCAGGTAGCCGTGCAGCTCCAGACCATCGCGAGCCTTGATCGTAAAAGGCTCCTTGGGCCGCATGCGCCGCGGGTCGATCCAGCGGCTCTGCGCCACCAGGAATTCAGCTTTCATCGCCTGGGTATCGAACAGGTAGTAGTCCCCCGGGTTGACGTCGGACTGCGCGCGCGCAATCAACAGATGCCCATCGCGGCTCGCGCTGACGAACCTGAGGTGCTGATCGGGCAGCGCCTTCTGCAGCGACCGGTAGATCTTCGCGGTGCTGTCGTCTTTGTCGAGCCAGAAGATCTCGGGTTTGTCGACCGCGACTTCCGCGCCCAGAATCTTCTTGCCGCGTACGTCGTAGAGCAAGGCATCGATATCGGCCTGCTGGGAACCGTAGAGTTTCGTGACCTCCTGGGTCTGCAGGTTCACCGTGAACAGAGCGCGCTGCGACTCCCCTTCCTTGACACCGTAGATGTAGACACTCTGGTTGTCCGCCGAGAAGACCAATGGAAACACGGTCTCGGCGCGGAATTGCGGCAACGCAAACTCCTTCCAGTCGCCCGCAGGATCCGGTTTCCAGATGACCGCCAGCTTGCGCGCGCTGTTGTAGCCAGTCGCAAAGCGCGGCTGGTCGTTCTGGTCGACCAGAACGCTGGCGCGCGCCAGCGGCGCCTTGCCTTTGGATCGCTTGGTGCCGGTGTTGACATCTAACAAGTAGAGCTGTGGTTGCGCGTCCGGATCGAAGGTGTAGCTTGCCGCGCCACGTTTCCACTCGTATTCGGCGATCAGGACACTCTTGTCGTCGGCTTCCAGCGTGCTGATGATCTCGGCGAACGCATAGCTCGACTCGGCAGAGCGGCGCGACGACAGCGAAGT
>DAIQQI010000195.1:0-5959 GCA_036786925.1 Steroidobacteraceae bacterium | reverse complement strand
TGCGACAGCGAAGAATACCCGGTGCCGAAATCGTCGATCGCGAAGCGCACGCCCGCGACCCGGAGCAGCTCCATGTTGCGCGCCGCCAGTTTCACGTCGCGCATCACCGCACTTTCGGTGATCTCCAGAATCAGCGCGGTGGCCGGCACCTCGTTTTCCTGCAGTTGCTCCAGCACATAGTCCGGCAATTGCGGGTCAACAATATCGCCGGCCGACAGATTCACGGCCAGCTCGAATTTGAAGTCACCGCGCCGCCAGGCGCTCAGCTGGCGCAAGGCCGTGCGCAGTATCCAGCGCGTCAGGATGGCGGTGGCGCCGGTGCTCTCTGCCAGCGGCACAAACTCGCCCGGCGAGACCTCGCCAAGACTGGCGTGCCGCCAGCGCACCAGCGTTTCAGCGCCGCGGATGCGGCCACTCTTGACGCTCACCTTGGG
Organism: Steroidobacteraceae bacterium; assembly: GCA_036786925.1. GTDB lineage: Bacteria > Pseudomonadota > Gammaproteobacteria > Steroidobacterales > Steroidobacteraceae > UBA964. The sequence goes on along the minus strand of DAIQQI010000195.1, from coordinate 5,525 downwards.
TTGAAAAACCAGATACATCTGCCCGGTGCCTACTGAATCCGGAAGATCGGCGCTCAGACGCAGCCGTCGATGCTGCTGCACCTCCTGGTCCATCTCGAACACCCGCACCGGGACATTGGCACTGCGCGCCGCGTCGAGCGCAATTTCCGCGCGGCGCAACAACTCAGCCGGCGCATCGCCGTGCTCAGGCGCAAAGGCCACACCCGCAACCGTCGCAATGCGCACATTGACTCCATCGACTCGCAGCCGTGTCCGCAGCTCCTGGCACAGGGTCTTGATCAGTGTTTCGAACGCGGCGCGCCTCAATTTGACGGTTGCAAATGCAAAGCGCGCGCCCTGCAGCCGCGCGACCTGATTGACCGACTCGACTTCGCGCGTCAGGCGCTGCCCGAGTTCCATCAACACCTGGTCGGCAAAATGCAGCCCGAGATTGGCCGAAAAGTGCTGCAGGTCGGCAATTTCAATGATGGCAACCGAGATTGGTGTCTCTGCCGATCCGTTGTGCAATTTTTCGCTGAGCAGTGCCTCGAAATGCTGCCGGTTCGGCAAGCCGGTCACCGGATCGTGGCGCGATTGGTGGGTGATGCGCAGTTCGCGGTCCGCAATGCCGCGTTGCATGGCATTGACGCTGGATGCCAGTTGCGCAAATTCTTCGGTGCCAGGTACCTCGATCGGGGAACTGTAGTCGCCGCGCTCGATGCGCTGCACGCCGACGACCAATTGCTCGACCGGACGCGTGGCCGCGCGGCCCAACCGAATACCAACCACGGTTGCTAACACGACTGACAGGAACGCAATCAAGGTCAGGGTGTTGCGCAACTCGACATACGGCGCGTTGACGGCGTCCATCGACTTCAGCAGCAGGATCGCAAACCGATGGTCGCCGCTGTTGAGTCTTTCCGACACCGTCAGGAAATCAGCGCCGGCAACCTGCACCTCATGCGGTTCGCGCAGCGCAACGGCCCGTATCAGAGTGTCGGTCGCAGCCTGCTGGCTGGCCGCTGGCAAACTGGTTGAAGCTATGGTCACCTGACCGGGGGCGCTGACCACGAAAGCCACGTCGACGTCCAGCAACTGCTTGAGTTCCAGCGCCAGTTTCTGATCGATCACAAAACCGATCGCCACAAACGCGATCGGATCCGGTGCGCGGATCGGCACGGCCAGCACCTGGTAGCTGGCGTTATCGATCTGCAGGAAGGCGCTGGACGTGGTTTCGGGCGTCAGCTGGCTGACCGTGTCGGTCGACAGCGCGCCGATCGGGCGACTGGCCGCCATGACCTTGCCATCGACATCCAGCACCAGCAACAGGTCAGCACCGATGCGCCGGGAATGATTGCGGGCGGCGGACAGGATGGTGGCCCTGTCGCCGGAGGCAACCGCCTCACGCAGGCCAAAATCCGCCGCCAGCACGCCCACGGCGTTCGCGAGCTGCGTGGCGCGGTAGTCCAGCAATTGCTTGGCAACCGCCGCGCCCGCGTTCAACTGCTCGTTGGCGCGGGTCCTGACCGCGCTCTGGGTGCGGCCCAAAACTGCTAACAGCGTCACAGTTTGGGCTGCAATCACCAGCCCAATGATGAGGACGAGAAGCCGATTACGGAAGGAGCGCATTCCAGACCTTATGTTGACCACCCCAAGACTAATCATCTGTGCTTGAGAGCGCGACCGTCGTGTACCGATTTTTCGATGCAGTTCGCAAACCTGCGGCTATCCTCGCTGCGCTCGCAGCGTGCGGCACGACTTGGGCGTTAGCCGGTGAGTTAGCCATTCGAGTTGTCGCCAATGACGGCTTGCCCATGGCGGGCGCCGTTGTTGAAATCCGCAACCTGGCCGGCCAACTCCGGCCGCCGGCGCCGATCGATACGCGCATGGACCAGGTCGACCTCGCCTTCGCGCCGGCGGTGCTGGTGGTACCGGTCGGTTCGCGTATCGCGTTTCCTAACAGTGATGCCGTCAGCCACCAGGTCTATTCGTTCTCGCCGGCCAAGCGATTTCAGCTGCCGCTGTACCGCGGCAAGCCTTACCCACCGGTCACGTTCGACTTACCGGGCCTCGTGACGGTAGGCTGCAACATTCACGACAACATGCTGGGCTACGTGTTCGTGACCGACGCGCCCTACTATGGTCAGACATCGGCAGCGGGCGCATGGTCAAGCGCGGCGCTGCCACCGGGAAACTACGCCGTGAGCATCTGGCATCCGCGCCTGCGCAATCCCGGCAAGCCCGTTGTACAGAATGTGAACGTGGCGGCGTCCGACACGCGCAGCGAACTGCTGCTCCGGGTGAGCGAACCGCTGCGGCCGGAGCGCATGACGGCCAAACGTAACGGCTGGGACGGCTACTGATGCATATCCATGACCACATCGCGCGGCAATTGTTGCTCTGGGGACTGCTAGCGTCCGGGCCACTGGCCGCGCAACAGCTAGAGGTGACGCTGGACGGCAGGCTCGTGAGCTCCGATTCGCGCACCTCCTTCCTGGACGGCGGCCTCGGCAAGCTGCGCGCGGATGCTAACAGCGACGGCGCACAGCTTGGTCGTCTGCGCTTCGCGATGAGCGGTCCGCTCGGGGAGTCGTTTCGTTACGTGCTCGATGCCTCGGCATGGAGCACAGATGACACCAACCCGATCGACCTCACCGAGGCCTACCTCGAGTGGCGCCCTGCGCCGAGCAGCGTGTGGCGTTCCCGCGTGAAAGCCGGTGCCTTCTACCCCGCCATCTCACTGGAACACCGCGCGTCCGGCTGGACCAACCCCTATTTCCTCAACAGTTCGGCGCTCAACACCTGGATCGGCGAGGAACTGCGCACTATCGGCGTCGAGTACAACCTTGACTGGCTGGGTGCGCAGCGCAATTCCCAGTTTGACTTCGGACTGACGGCCGCAGCCTTCGGCTGGAACGACCCGGCTGGCGTCATCGTCGCATTCCGTGGTTTCGCCTTGCATGATCGCCAGACCCCGCTATTCGGGCGCTTGCGGACCTGGGTGCCGGGCGGCGGGCGGCAGCAGCGCGTGCTGTTCGATGAAATCGATGGCCGGCCCGGCTACTACGTTGGCGCGCAGGCCAAATACAGCGACCGCGTATTGCTGCGGGCCATGCACTACGACAATCGCGCCGACCCCGAAGCCTACGATCCAAGCATCGACGATGGTGCCTGGTTGACAAAATTCGATAGTGCCGGCATCCGCCTCGAGACTGGCAACGACTGGACGGTGATTGGGCAGTGGCTCTCGGGTTCAACCGGCATAGGCGAATACACAGCCTCGTCCTGGGATTTCGACACGCAATTCGTGCTGTTAGCAAAGCAACGCGGCAAACACCGATTCGCGGCCCGTTATGACTGGTTCGCGATGACCCAGGTGCGATCCGCTTATCCAGGCCTGCTGGGGCGCGATCGCGGCCATGCGCAGGCGCTGTCATGGACCTACGAGCCGATACCCCGGCTGGAATTCACCGCCGAATATCTGCAGGTCGACAGCAATTACAACTGGCGCCTGTGGCTGGGTGAAGATCCGCGCGCCCGGGAAAAAACGCTGCAATTCGGCGTCCGCTATACCTTCGAAACCAACCGCCGCTGACCCGCGCGGCCTTGCGGGTTTCCCGGCGAGGTTTATTCTTGCGGCATCATGACGCCTGAGACGCTGGTGACCGAGTTTCTGCGTGCCCTCGAAACGCGCGACCTCGGGCGTGCCGAGTCGCTGCTCGCGAGTGGCGCCATCCTTACTTTTCCCGGCGCCCACGCGCAGTTCACAACACTCGCCGCGATGGCCTCGTGGGCAGGCACGCGCTACCGCTCGGTACGCAAAACGATTGCAACTTTCGATCGCATGGACTCGGGCTCCAAAGTGGTGCTCTACTGCCGCGGTGCGCTCGCCGGCGGGTGGCTGGACGGGAGCACGTTTACTGACATCCGCTTCGTCGATCGTTTTGAAATCGCGGACGGCCGCATCCTGCGGCAGGACGTCTGGAACGACCTCGCCGAGTTCCGGCCTCAGACTGGCGCCTGATCAGGGCAGGTTCAACGCCGCGCGCCGGCCGTTGCGCGGCGGCAGGCAGGTAAAAGTCAGGGGCTCGGCAGCGCGCGCCAGCGCCCGTAGCGCCGTGTCAGTAAGGCGGGACCCGTCGCGCATCAGCCAGCTGCCATCGGGCTGAAACAAGCCGCTCTGCGCCGCACCATCGATGTTAGCCCGCACCACCAGGTCGCAGGCCGGCTGCGGTGTCGTGACCAGCGCCTGCGCCTTGAGCAGGCTCAGCTGGTTTTCGATCGCGGCGGAGGAACCGGTGCGCCAGGTCACCTGCTGACCCACCACTGGCAGCAGGTTACTGTCCATGGCTAACACGAACTCGATCACCTGGGCACGGCTGCGATCCGCCGGCGCCGGAAAGAAGAACACCGGGTCCTGGAAGAAATTATCGAGCGTGTCGACGCTGCCGTCGTTGGAAAAACCGAAGCCGCGGATCTGCGGACCGGTAGCGGCGCCGGTGCCGAGGCTGGAGCCGAACATGCCGGCTTTCTGATAGACGTTGCGCAACTGCGGGACCTTGAAATTCTCACTGATGCGCCCGCCTTCGAACGACATCAGGCCGCCGGTGCCGAAGCGTCCATTGCCCGGATTCAGGCGGTGACAGGCATCGCAGTTACCTAACAGCGTGCTCGGCGCGCCGTTGAAAATTGCGCGCCCGGCCGCCTGCTCCGCGCTGAGGGTGTTGTCGAGTGCGCGCACTGGATTGGGCGGCATGGTCAGCGCCATGGCGAAATCGGTGAACGCCTGCAGCTGTCCCGGATCGAGCGGTGTCTCGCGGCCGACCAGTCCCACGAACGCGGGATTGAATTCCTTGAATGACGCTTCTTCCAGCGATTCCAGTGCGCCGCGCACGGTCTGGCGACTGGTACCGGTGCGATCACCGCGCCAGTGCATGGGCCCGTTGCCCGCCATGCCGCGCAATGTCTGGGTGTTCATCGGACCTTTCAGCGGATGAAACTGCAGCGTCGTGCGCGGACTGTTAGGGACATACTGATTGGGATTGGCCTTCATGACGTCGTCCGGATTGCCGAGATCCCAGGACAACTGGTCCATGTCACCGAAAACATGGCAGCTGCCGCAGGAGGTCGAACCGTTGGCCGACGTCAGTTGCGCGTCGTACAGGAATTGCCGCCCGGTCCTGACCGCCGCGGCCTCGGGCGAAAAAAGCACGGTAGTGTTGAGCACAGTGCGGTTCGCTGTGTCGATGACGCTGACGGCGTGCGCAATGCGCGAGTACACATAGAGGCGCGAGCCCGCTGTGTTGATCGCAAGCCCCGCAGGTCCCGCCGGAACTGCGATGTGCCGCGATGCATCGGCCGCGAAGGCAGCCGAGGTGAGCGACGCCACCGGCAGCGCCGCCACCTTGCCGGAGCCGAACGCAGCCACGTACAGCATGTCGCCGGCGGGGCTGAATACCATGGCGGTGGGCTGCGCCAGGCCGCGGGCCTTTTCCGATGCTGGAATGCTCGCGCCCTGCGGTGTGCTGAAACTGAGGTGCGAATTG
>DAIQQI010000194.1:0-5983 GCA_036786925.1 Steroidobacteraceae bacterium | reverse complement strand
TTTGCTGAGCGGCTGCTACAGCCTGCACTACCCGGTCAACCCGCCTCTCGATGCCTATTCCGCCGAGCGCATCGAGCGCGCCCGCACGCTCAGGCCCCGTGGCAGCTCGGATCGTATCTTTGTCGTTGTCACGTTTTCGGGTGGCGGCACCCGTGCGGCGGCTTTTGGCTACGGGGTCCTGGAGGAACTGGCCAAAACCAGCATCATGTTTGATGGCCGCGAACGTAACCTGCTGAACGAAATCGATGTGGTCTCGGGCGTGTCCGGCGGCAGCTTCATCGCGTCCTATTTCGGATTACATGGGCCGGAAACGCTGCGGAGCTTCGCACCGCGGTTCCTGTATCGCGACGTGCAAAAGGCCCTGAAACGCGCGGTGTTTGCGCCACGCAACTGGGGAAGCCTGTGGTCCAGCAAGTTTTCGCGCAGCGACCTGGTCGCGGACTGGTTCGACCGTGAAGTCTTCGACCGCGCCACCTTTTCCGACCTGGCGCGCAAGCGCGGCGCCAGCGTCATCATCAATGCGACCGACCTCACACGCGGCGCACCGTTTTCTTTTATCGCTGATCAGTTCGCGTTGATCTGCTCAGACCTCGGCAAGGTTCACCTGGCGCGTGCAGCGGTCGCCTCGGCAGCGGTGCCGGTCCTGTTCTCGCCGATCACGCTGCGCAACTACGCGGGTCGATGCGGCTACCAGGCGCCGGATTGGGTCAGTACCGAGCTTGCTAACAACCAGCATGCCTCGCGTCGTGGGCAGCGGGCGGAGCTCATTTCGTCCTATCTTGATTCGGTGGAGCGGCCCTACATTCACCTGGTCGACGGCGGCCTCAGCGACAATCTCGGCCTGCGCGCGATACTCGACGAAGTGGTATTCGCGGGCGGCATTCAGCAGACCGTCGAACGGCAACGGCTCGGTGCCACCGACCACATCCTTTTCGTGGTCGTCAACGCGCAGAGCGGCCTGAACTCAAGCTGGGACAAACTCGAAGGCGGTCCTTCCGCGACACAAGTGGTCGACGCCGCAACCACGGTTCAGATCAATCGCTATAACTTTGAAACGGTGGAACTGCTGCGCCGCAGCGTTTCCGCGTGGGGCGATGAACTGCGCAACGCGCGCTGCCAGGCTGCCCTGGCAGCTAACGCCGCTGCCACCTGCAGTGCGGTGAAGATGCACCTGGTCGAGATCAATTTCGAGAGTGTCAAGGATGTCGAAAAGCGCAAGACACTTCGGCTGATGCCGACTTCGTTTGCGCTGCCCAGGGACGCCGTGGATCAAATCCGCGGCACGGCGCGCGAGTTGCTGCGCGATTCCGCCGAATACCATGAATTTCTGCAGTCCGTGAAGGATAAACCATGACGCCCGAGCAGCACGCGATCCTGTTGCGATCCATCCGCACGATTGCGGACTACCCGAAGCCGGGCATCCAGTTCCGGGACATCACCACGTTGTTAGGCGACGCGGCTGCCTTCCGGCTCGCGGTGGATGCCATGGCCGAACCCTGGCGCGGGACCGGCGTTACGCATGTCGCCGGGATCGAGGCTCGCGGCTTCATTCTCGGCGGCGCAGTCGCCCATGTGTTAGGCGCGGCGTTCGTGCCGATGCGCAAGAAGGGCAAGCTGCCGCATGTCACCGTCAGCATCGCCTACTCGCTCGAATACGGCGTCGATCACCTGGAGATGCACAGCGACGCGGTCGGCGCCCAGGACCGCGTGCTGCTGCTCGACGACCTGATAGCCACGGGCGGCACCGCCACGGCGGCGGTCAACCTGCTGCGCGGCCAGGGCGCCGGGATCATCGGCGCCGGCTTTGTCATCGATTTGCCGGCGTTGGGTGGTGCTGCGAAGCTCGCAGCGCTCGGCGTGCAGGTCGCGAGCCTGCTGCGCTTCGACGGTCATTGACCGATCAGCGGATTTCGGCTTCCTGTTGCAGCGCCAGCAGCATCGACGATTTCATCAGGAACGCGCGCGCCCTGGCGGGATCCGCCGCGATCGCCATCAGCTCCGCCTGGCGCTTTGCCTGGCGGTGCGGGTCCTTCTCTTCCATCTGCTGCTTGTTCTGGATGGTCTGCTCCTGCACATAGCGCAGGCAGATCTCGCGCCTCTGCCGGTCATAAAGATCGAGCAAATCGCCGGCCTCAGCGCCGCCATGGATGCGGATCAGCTTGTCCGCGAGATTCCAGGCATCGTGGATGCCGCCATTCATGCCCATGCCGCCTAACGGATTGTTGATGTGCGCGGCATCGCCCGCCAGCAGCACGCGGCCACGGCGATAGGTGCGCGCAACACGCTGGTGCACGCGGTACAGCGTGCGGTGGGTGATTGCAAAATCGCCGTCGTGCGGTGCCATGTGGTGCAGGCGATCCTGGATATAGCGATCCGACAGCACTTCTTCGTCCGTCAGGCCCGGGGCAGTCGGCACCAGCACGCGCCACAGGGTCGGGGTACGCAGTAGCACGATCCACTCCTGCGGGTCTGAAATGTAGTTGACCGACGACAGCCGTTCGAACTTGGTTTCCAGCGGAAACGAGGTCGACGCGACCAGGAACTTTTCCGGCCAGGTGAACCCTTCGTAGGTAATCGCAACGGCCTTGCGCAGCGCGCTGTCCGCGCCCTCGGCGGCGATCGCGAACGAGCCGTGGATGAGTTTCTCCTCGCCGTTGACCCACACCAGCACGTCCACGCCATCGCCGGTCTGGTGCACGCCCTTCACCGAGTGATTGAAGAGACACTGCGCGATCGGATACTTGTCTGTTAGCTCTTTCCACACCAGCTGGGTGTAACGCCACTGCTCGACCTGCAGACGATACGGATGGCGCGTCGCGCCGCGCAGCAGCTCCATGTCGAATTCCGCGATGTCGCCGGTGCGGCGATCCCGGTGCTGGTAGTAGCGGCAGACCAGGCCCTGGTCATGCAGCGGCTTTGCCAGGCCCAGCTCATCCATCATGTCGAGCGTCGGGGGATGCCAGGTCGACGCGCGCAGCGTCAGCGGCAACTCCGCATTGGCCTCGAGCAACACCACGGGGATGCCCGCTTGTGCGAGCCGGATTGCCACCGTACAACCGACCGGGCCAGCGCCCGCAACAATGACCGGATCTGTGATTGCCATGTGTCCTGCCCCGACTCCCCGCCTTATGGTCATTGTATCCGGTCAGTGCTTGGCTTCCGTGGACAGATCAAACGATACTGGGCCCATGAAACTCACCAAGGCAAAAATCTTCCTCGGCGCGCTGGTAGTCCTGATTGTGGGGCTGCTGGTTTCTGGCATTGCACCCGACCGTACCCCGGCACCCATTGCGCCGCTGGCGCAGCACGGCAACCTGGGCGGGCCCGTCATCGTCATCGGCGGCACCCGTGGCACCGGTTTCGAGATCGTGAAGGTGCTGCGTAAGCGCGGTGACGCGGTCACGGTCCTGGCGCGTCCCACATCTAACACCACCGAGCTCGAAAAACTGGGCGTCAGGATCGTGCGCGGCAATGCAATGAACGCCGCCGAAGTCAGGGCGGTGTTTACCGCTGACAAATACGCAGCCGTAATCTCAACACTGGGGACCACCGGCAAGGACCGGCCGCGGCCGGATTTTGAAGGCAACAAGAACGTATTCGATGCCGCCAAGGCGTCAGGCACCCGCCGCGTCCTGTTGCTCACGACGATCGGCTGCGGCAATTCCGCAGGCGTCGAGCCCTGGATCGCCGGACGTTTCCTGAAGGAGATCATCGCGCTCAAGAACCAGGCCGAAGAGTACCTGCGCGGCAGCGGGCTGGACTACACCATCATCCGGCCCGGCGGTCTGCTCAAAAGTGGCCTGCCTCCCGGCGGTGTGTTCCTCACCGAAGACGTGCAGGCATTCAGCTGGATCAGCCGCAGCGATCTCGCGGTGCTGGTCGTGCAGGCACTGGACGATCCGCAGGCGGTCAACAAGGTGTATCACGCATACGATCCGGGCCGGACGCGGTTCTGGAACATGAAGGATGCGGGGAAAGAATAGGAACGAGTTAACGCCCTCCGCCCCTCATCAATTTCGCGCGGGGCTCGGGTTCGCGCGCGCGTAAAACGCGTTCCCTCGCTCAGGCTGCAGGCTCGGACACATTCGGGCAACTCGAGTATCCAGGCTCATCGACCTCACCTGCGACGCCTTCGCTCGGCGCGCGAAACTCGCCGCGCAAAATCGATGAGGGGCGGAGGGCATGAAATCACTCTCTCTATTCCACCGGCCGATGTGAACCTAATCGGCGCCGCAAGTCTTCGATTCAATCGGCCTAACGCCGCTAAACAGCCCTAAAGGATGGGCGCTTGGTTTTCTTGCGCCCCGATGGGGGTTAGTCCGTGGCGCGGCGAGTTTCGCGCGCCGAGCGAGGGCGTAGCGAGCGCGGTCGACGACGATTAATACTTGAGGTGGTCGAATGTGTCCAAGCGAGTAGCCCTCGCGAGGGTACGCCGCAGGCGCGCGCGAACCCGAGCCCCGCGCCGCGGACTAACCCCCGGCGGGGCGCAAACAATCCTAATAATCTATTCTTCAGGGATGGTCGGCAGGCGTGAATCGCCATTCCCGCCACCGCAACCCATCCCTGAATTCGTAGATCTCCAGCGACGTCTTGTCGACCGGCCCGTTCGGCGAGCCAACTTTGTCGACCTCGACCTGGATCAGCAGGTTGCCGACCATGGCGAGGCGGTAGACCTTGGATTCGAACCACTGGGTGTTCTTGAAGAAACCGGACAGCATCGCCACCGTGGCATCGCGTCCCTGGATCGCCTTGTTAGGTCCCTGCTCGCCGACGATCCACCAGGAGTAGTCCGGCGACAGGGTCGGTCCCAGGGCGGCGGCATCGCGCGCCAGGAACGCAGCCTCGCCGCGCTCGATCATCCGGATGGCCTCCTTCGGGATGCGTGTGTAGCGGCTGTTGTCGCGCATCACCTGCGAGCGCACGCTGCTCGCGGACCAGGCGGTCGCCGCACAGGCGATGCCCAGCAGCAGCGCCAGCGCACCCAGTGGACTCCGATCATGCCGGTTCTTGCTCTGCGTCATGCTTTGCTCCCAAATGCACAGTAGTTGCGACGAAACCGGCCCGAGTATGCGCGAGCCGGCTGATCGTCCTCAGCCAGGAGCGATTCATGCGTCCATTTCCCGGATTCCGGCACCTGCCCGTCCTCTGCACTGCCGCCTGGCTGACCGTGGCCGCTATCCTCGGCAACGCCATCACCAGTTCACCGGCCGCCGCCGCCAGCGCGCCGAAAAAACTGGTCGTCATCGGCGCGACCGCCAAGTCGTCGCAGGAAATCATCTGGCAGGCACTCGCCGCGGGCTACCAGGTGACCGGTGTTGCGCGCAATCCAGCCCAGGTTGAGCTGCGCCACGAGCGCCTGCGCATGCTGCAGGGAGACGTCTACGACGCCAACTCGATTGCCGCGGCGCTGGACGGTGACGAAGTCGTCGTCTCGATGGTCGGGCCGCGGGTCGATCCAACCAGGGAGGTCGCCAGCATGGACCTCTTCACCAAGGGCACGGCTAACATCATTGCGGCGATGAAAGCGAAAGGCAACAAGCGCCTGCTGGTCGCGAGTTCGTTAGGTGTCGAGAACCAGGGCAAGATCCCGAAAGAGAAACCGCCCGCCACCGACCCGAGCGTGATGTGGCTGTGGAATTCGCGCCTGCTGTATGCCGACATGAAAGCGATGGAGGACCTGGTGCGCGCCAGCGGCCTCGAATACGTGATCTTCCGGCCGGGATTCATCATCGAGCAGCCGGCCCGGCACGATCTCAAGTTCTCGGTCGACCAGGAATCGCCGAAGGGCCGCATGGTCACTTATGCGGACTTCGCCGAGTTCGTGCTGGAGCAGGCGGACAGCCGCAAGTATCTCGGCAGGACCGTGGGCATCTACAGCGATCGCGAACTCAAGTTCGGCGTCACCGCGGATTTTGCGCAGCTCTCCGCAGGCATGGCCGACCGCGCCGCCGGCAAGGCGCCCGCGCCGCCGCCGCCGACCGGA
>DAIQQI010000193.1:0-5987 GCA_036786925.1 Steroidobacteraceae bacterium | reverse complement strand
CAGCGCATCCAACCGCTTGAGCAGCGTCCTGGTCTCAACGGCCATGGCCTCGTGGTCGCCGCGCAGGCGCTGCACCGTCGGCTCCATGGCCGGCCTGCGAGCTAACAAACGCGCGAATACCAGGTCCTCGGTCGGATGATGGACGTTGTCGCTGTAGTCATGCACGTACGCGACGATGTCACGCGCGAGGCAATAGTCGCCGGCTGTTAGCGGACCACGTTGACCGGCGACCCGCTCCAGTTCCCGCATCAGCGCGAACAGCGAGCGGTGTTCAACGATCAGCCGGTCCATGACACGATTGCGGCGCGCGGTCACCATCGCATCTCCACAAACGCGGCGGTGCCCCGGTCCCGGTACAGGTCGTCGCCCCGCGGATAGACGACGCTCAGCACGGCACGTGGCAGCAGCGGGAAATAAATCGTCGGATCGAAAGACTGCCAGCGTTTCCTGTTGGCCAGCAGCCGGTCCGCGATCGCCAGCAGCACCCAGGGATTGACCGGCATGCCGGTATGAGTCGAGAGCACCCGCAGATTTTCGCGTGGCGCAGCTGTGTGGCTGCGCGCGATGATGTAACCGGGAATATGGCAGGCGTCCTCATGCACCAGCCCATCGATGGGGCTGTGGATCGCAACACAGGGAATCCTTGGACCATCCGCGGTCCAGTGCAGCAAGCCGCGCGCACCGCCGAATTCCAGGATGTTTTCCTGGCGGCTCAAATTGGCAGCCATGCGGACCACTTTGTTATGGCGCTCATTCTTGTATGGGTGAATGGTTGGCGAGCCCAGCGTGATGACCCGATCGATCTCGTCCGGCAGACGGGCGGCCAGTTCGCGGGCGTAGATGCCGCCGAGGCTGTGTCCGACCAGAGACACTGCGGATGAGGACTCGTCGGCAAGCCGCCGGATCTGGCTCGTAAGTTGCCTGGCGACGCGATCGAAATGGCGATTCCAGCTGGTCGTCCCGGGGCCGCTGTTAGTACCCAGCGGCCATGGCTGCGCATTGAAGCCCTGTAACCGCAGGAAGCGATTCAGGCGCTCCAGTGAACGGTCCGAGGCCATGTACCCCGGCAGTGAAACAACTGGTTGATGGCGCGTGGTGGACGGCGCGATCGCGTGCAGCGGCCAGACGGCGGCGCGATTGACCAGCTGCTCGAAGCCCGAGCCGCCGAGATCGCCCAGTAATTTCGCTGCGTCAGCTAACATTGTAGCCAGCCCGTTAGACCTGAATCGAAGCAAGTCTATCGCAGCCGGCCCCGCCGTGCCATGAAGCCCATTGACGCGTAGCGTAGGCGAATACGTTCAATCGCGCGGGCCCGCCCGTTCGGCAGGTCAACGGTGGAATGTACCTATGCTGCTCGCCGTCCTTCTGCCGGACAATGTTTCTTTGAACAAAAGAATGGCGATGTACCAGGCAAAGATCGAATCACTGCAGTATGTCGTGGGGCAAACGCCGCTGATTGAAATCCACTGCCGGTTTCGGGCGCGGGAATACCGTATCTATGCGAAATACGAGGCGTTCAATTTTTCCGGCAGCATCAAGGACCGCATGGCGCTGTTCATCCTGCGGCGCGCCTACCAGCAGGGGGAAATCCGCCCCGGGGACACCATTGTCGAGGCGACCAGCGGCAACACCGGCATCTCGTTCGCTGCGTTAGGCCGGGCGCTCGGGCATCCGGTGCGTATCTACATGCCCGACTGGATGAGCCGGGAACGGGTACTGGTGATCCAGAGCCTGGGCGCCGCCGTGATTCCGGTGTCGCACGAGCAGGGCGGCTTTGTAGGCGCCATCCACATGGCTAACGAATTCGCCAGGCAGCGCGCCGACGTCTTTCGTCCGCACCAGTTCGACAACTCGGCTAACGTCGACGCGCATTACGAGACCACGGGTCCGGAACTGGTCGCACAGCTGGCGAACCTGGATCGCCGGCCCACGGCCTTCGTGGCCGGCGTCGGCACGGGCGGTACGGTCATGGGCGTCGGACGCTACCTGCGGGAAAGATTTGGCGATGTCCCCGCGCATCCGCTTGAGCCTGCCAATTCGCCCACGCTGCGCACCGGCCACAGGGTCGGGCGGCATCGCATTCAGGGCATCAGCGACGAATTTGTGCCGCCCATCGTCGATCTCGGCCGTTTGGGGCACATCGTTGATGTCTGGGATGGCGATGCGATCGTGATGGCGCAGCGCCTCGCGAGTGAACTCGGTATCGCCGTCGGCATCAGTTCCGGCGCCAATTTTCTTGGCGCGTTAACCGTGGCCGAGGCACAGGGCGTGGATTCCTGTGTCGCGACTGTGTTCTGCGACGACAACAAGAAATACCTGTCTACGGATCTGTGCAGCGACGAGGAGTGCAAGCCGCACTACCTGACGCGCGACCTGAAGCTGCTGGGATTTCGCATCACGCCTGCGCCGGGAAAAATGCCCGTGCCGCCGCCCCGGATACAGATCGCCTGAGCCCCGAGGACCGATCACTGGTCTGTATGGGCGTCCCGATGGTTCTTGGCGTCGCGGCGCTGGCGCTTGAGCAATTTGCGCTGTTGCCGGATATGACGAAAGCCGACCAGTTTCTTGCGCTGCTCATCCCACAGGTGCGCCGGAATCGACTTGAGGCTCGAAAAAAAAGTCATCGGCTGCACGGTCTGAAACACCGGATCGGCATCGTGGCAGCGCTGCAGGTTGTAATTGGGAATGCGTGGGCTCAGGTGATGGATGTGGTGAAAGCCGATGTTGCCGGAGAACCACTGCAGCACGCGCGGCAATTTATAGAATGAACTGCCTTTGAGCGCCGTCTGGATGTAACTCCAGTCGTCACCGCGCTCCCAATAGGTTTCTTCAAACTGGTGCTGGACATAGAACAACCAGATGCCGGCTCCGCCCGATATGGCGGTCACTGTTAGCTGAATAAGCAGATAGTTCTTGATGCCAAGCACGGCACTGAGGCCGACGACCATCACCAGGATGGCCAGGTTCATCCAGTAAGCCGAGTATCGTTCGCGCGTTTGTGCGGAACTCGAAGGAAATCGCTGCCGGACGACGAACACGTAAAGCGGGGCGAGCAAGACCAGCACCACAGGATTGCGCGACAGGCGATAGGCAAAACGGCGCCAGCGTGAAGATTCAAGGTATTCCCGCACAGTCAGGGTCCAGACGTCGCCGACGCCGCGGCGATCCAGCTGGCCGGCGGTGCGATGATGGATCGCGTGCTCCCAACGCCAATGGTAGTAGGGCGTGAAAGTCAGCATGCCGGATATGAACCCGGTGACATTGTTAGCCGTTCGCGACTTGAAGAAAGACCCGTGCCCGCAGTCGTGAAAGATGATGAAGATGCGCACCAGCAGGCCGGCGGCCAGCACGGCGATGGGCAAGGTGATCCAGTAAGACTGCTGGATGGTGCGGGACATGACGATCCAGCACAGCACATAGGGGACAAAGGTATTGACGATCTGCCAGCTCGCACGCAAGGTCGAAGGCTGCTGAAAGCGCCTGACGATTTCCTGCCACGCGGCTGCACTCTGGTGCAGCGGATCGCTTCCCGCTTCCAATGGTGCGCTCATGGCTCTGTACCTTGCCGAACAACGCACATCCGCATCACACTCTCACCCATGCCTGAATTATGCAGCCTCGGCTGAGTTTGCGCCTGCCTTACGACCTGCCCAGGAAGTGCGGTTCATCGCCGCGTTTGATGGTCGCGTCGACAGCCGTCTCTGCTTCGAGCCAGTCTTCGATCTCGTGACCCGGTTCAAAGCCGCGTCTTTCGGCGCGGTAGTAGGCGGCCTCGGCGATCATCTCCAGACGATCCTCGGGTTCGGTATAGGTGCCGTCGCGCGTGACCAGTGATTCCGTCTCTACGTCCGGCACTTCAGCAGCCAGTTTGGCCCGAAGCGGTTCGGGTCCGGCAGTCTTCATAAGTCGGGTGGCGGTGCTCATGGTCCACTCCTTAGATCTGCGGCGGTACAAATCCGCCAGTAATAATTTCCTCCCGTTAGTCTTTTTTTACCATACGCATTATGTGCAGACATGGCGGCATCCGGTGCCCGATAAGCGGCTCTCGGAAAGTACCCTTGCGCCGATCGCGTAAACGTAAACAAAATATCAAATGAGGTCGTATTCCCCATCACAGCCCGGTGATAGATCGGCTAACGCAACCAACCTGGATGTTGCGGCGCGCCTGGATGAGGCCGCGACCCTTCTCAAGGAGCAACGTGCCAATCCCTATCGCGTGCAGGCATATCGACGCGCCGCCGAAACGGTGCGGGCACTGGACCGGCCCGTCGCGGACCTGATCGAGGCCGAGGGTATTGCCGGCCTCGATGCATTGCCGGGCATCGGTGCCAGCCTGGCGCGCGCCATCGTGCAAATTGTCGCGACCGGGCGCATGCCGATGCTGACGCGGCTGCGGGGCGAGGCCGATCCGATCGAGTTGTTAGCTTCGGTGCCCGGCATCAGCCGGCGCAGCGCGGAGCGCATGCATGACGAACTGGGTATCCACACCCTGGAGGAACTGGAGGCCGCCGCGCACGATGGCCGACTGACCGAGCGGCTTGGAATTCGCGGCAAGCGGCTCGACGGCATTCGCGACACGTTGGCGGGCCGGCTGAGCCGCGTGCGGCGTAGTGAGTCCGCCACGGAGCAGCCGCCGGCGGTCGCAGAGATTCTGGAAATCGACCGGCAATATCGTCGCCAGGCGGCAGCCGGTAAGCTGCCGGTGATTGCACCACGGCGCTTCAATCCCGAGCAGAAGGCCTGGCTGCCGGTGCTGCACACCGACCACGCCCGCCGGCATTACACCGCGATGTTTTCCAACACAGCCAGAGCGCACGCTTTGCATCGGACCAACGACTGGGTGGTCATTTACGCGGACGGCGGCCACGGCGAACACCAGTACACTGTCATTACTGCGTTGCATGGTGAACTGGCGGGTCGTCGCATCGTGCGCGGCCGCGAAGCCGAGTGCGCCACGCAGCTCGCCGTTAGCTGAGCAATTTCGACCCGCTCGCGACAGCAGCGGCTCATTTCCCCAGACGACTAACGCGCCGACCGCGCAGGTCCAGTGTCGCACGCGCAATCCTTGCATCCTCGGGGAGTGGTTGCGTCACCAGGCCTAGCGTGCGCACCAGCTCCAGCATGCGCTGGTTGGTGGCGCTGATATCGCCGTACAAGGTTTCGAGGCCGCGGCTGGCCGCGTAATCAAAAAGTATTGCGGCGACCTGCGATCCGACCCCGCGTCCTTGCCAGGCGTCCGCCACGACGATCGCAAATTCGGCCGCCGCGCTGCGGGCGTCAGTCGCGTAGCGCGCGACGGCGATGAATTGCTCGTGCCCGGCATCGCGCGTACTGGCTACGAACGCCATCGTGCGTTGGTAATCGACGGTTACCATCTGCGTGACGAATTCGGGCGACGGCTCACGCATGATGTAGAGCAGCCGCAGGTACCGCGACTCTTCCGACAGACCGGTGATGAAGTTGCGCTCGCGCTCGATGTCATCCAACTGGATGGGCCGTACCAGAAAACCGGCTCCGTCGCGGCTGCGGCACTCGAACCGCCACGCTGTCAGGTCTGGCGCAGACAGCGTCACAGGCCCGGTTCGGCGGGCACGCGCGCGGATTCTTTCTCGGGTTTCTCGGTCATGGTCGCCTCGGTCAACAGCAAGACACTGGCGAAGGTACCTGTTTCGCGGCCGTAGGTGTTAGCCCTGCCTGGAAGTTTTGACTGTCCTTACACAGGGACGCTGGGGTTGTTGCCACGATTGGTCGTAATTCGCGCGCCACTGCAGCGCACCGGCGCCCTGCGCTCGACGACGGTGCACGCCGCCGCGTGCGGCGCGCTCTGACGTGACGCCCGTGCCTCGCTCTCTCCCGCGCGGGACCTCACGCGGGAGAGAGGCGGGGCCATTCACCACCAGCAGATCACCTTGTCGCTCTGGAAGATGTCCTTGACCAGCTGGTCGTAGTCCACGGGACCGCGATGGAGAGGGACTTCCTTGGCGCTC
>DAIQQI010000192.1:0-5994 GCA_036786925.1 Steroidobacteraceae bacterium | reverse complement strand
GCCGACGAGGGCGAGCCAGGCAACGCCCGGCTACTACATGCTGTTCATCATCGACAACAACGGTGTGCCGTCCAAGGCCCGAATCCTGAAGGTCGGCATTGCTCCCAATCCCAATCCAGCCATCACGCCGACGGTCACGCAACCGGCCGACCAGAGTACGGTGTCGGGCACGTTTGCCAGCCTGCAGATCCAGGCATCGGACCCCAATGGCGATGCGCTCGGTTACGCCGCGGTCGGCCTGCCGCCGGGAGTCGTGCTTGATTCGACCAGTGGCCTGATCAGCGGCACGCCTAACACGATCGGCGACTACAACGTCACCGTGGCGGCCAGCGACGGCATCAATAGCGATAGCAGGGCCTTTATCTGGCATGTGACGCAGGTGGAGGCGCTGATCCTGAATTCGCTGCCGCCGCCACCGCCCACGGTCTACGGCACCAGCGCAACCTACACGGCCTCGACCAGCAATGCCGTCAACGTGATGTATCAATGGAACTTCGGCGATGGCTCCGGCGACACTGCCTGGTCCACGAGCAACAGCATTTCGCACCTGTACACGGCGCCGGGTATCTATTACGCCACGGTGCGCGCGAACGACGATCGCGGCATTGTGCGTTCGCAGACTTTCGTGCAGCGCGTGCATCTGCCGACGGCCGCGGGTAAGCCGATGTCCTCGGCGGCGATCGCCTGGCAGGACCGTGCCGGCGCCAATCCGCTCGTCTGGTCAGTCAACCCGGACAACAACTCGGTCAGTGTATTCGACGCGACGACGCACCAGCGGCTGCGCGAGGTCACGGTGGGGCTGTCGCCCCGTACCGTGGCGGTCGCGCCCAACGCCCAGGTGTGGGTGGTCAATCGGGACAGCGATAGCCTGAGCGTCATCGACAGCGTTACTCAGACAGTGATTCGCAGCGTCGCATTGCAACGCGGCTCGCGTCCCTACGGCATCGTGATTTCACCAGACGGCAGTAAAGTGTATGTGGCCAGCGAGGGCCTGGGGCGCGTGCAGCTGCTGAACGCTGCCACCGGCGCGGTGTTAGCTACGGCGACGCTGCCGCCCGGCCAGCGCCACCTGTCGATCAGCGCCGATGGCAGCCGGTTGTACGTGCCGCGTTTTGTCACCGGTCGACTGCCCGGCGAGGCGACGGCGACGGTGACCACCGAGGCCGATGGCCTGATGTACGGCGCGGAACTGCGCGTGCTGAGCGCGGCCGATCTCAGTGCCATCAGTACCGCGGTGCTGCGCCACAGTGAACTGCCCGATTTCGAAAACTCGGGCGGTGGCATACCGAACTACCTCGGTTCGCTGGCCATTTCTCCCGATGGCGTCTCGGGTTGGGTGCCGTCCAAGCAGGACAACATCAAGCGCGGCGTGCTGCGCAACGGCCAGCCGCTGAATTTCCAGAATACGGTTCGTGCGATTTCCTCGCGCATCGACCTGGGCTCAGCGACCGAGGACTATGTCTCGCGCATCGATCATGACAATGCGGGTGTCGCCAGCGCGGCCGCGTTCGATCCGCAGGGCGTCTATATGTTCGTGGCGCTGGAAAACTCGCGTGAAGTCGCGGTCGTCAACGCTTACGGCCGGGCCGAGATGTTCCGCATCCAGACCGGGCGCGCGCCGCAGGGCCTGGTGGTTTCACCCGACGGCCGCAAGTTGTTTGTCAGCAATTTCATGGATCGCAGCGTGACGGTATTCGATCTCGGCGGCGTGATGGATCGCGCGTCTAACACTGCGCCACTGCTCGCCACCATGAGCAGTATCGGCACCGAAAGACTGTCGAGCACGGTATTGCGCGGCAAGCAGCTTTTCTACGACGCCAAGGATGCTCGTCTCGCGCGCGACGCTTACATCAGCTGTGCGGCCTGCCATAACAGCGGCGGCCAGGATGGCCGGGTCTGGGACCTGACGGGTTTCGGCGAGGGCCTGCGCAACACCACCAGCCTCGAAGGCCGCGCAGCCGGGCAAGGCTTCCTGCACTGGTCGTCGAACTTCGACGAACTGCAGGACTTCGAAGGCCAGATCCGCAACCTGTCCGGCGGCACGGGGCTGATGACCGATGCGCAGTTCAATACCGGCACGCGCAGCCAGCCGTTAGGCGATCGCAAGGCCGGTGTCAGCAGCGACCTGGATGCGCTGGCGGCCTATGTCGCCTCGCTGAATACTTTCGCTGTGAGCCCGTATCGCAACAGCGACGGGACCCTGACCGCACAGGCGCAGGCGGGCCGCGTGCTATTTGCGGCGAAAAATTGCGCGGCATGCCATGCTGGTGCGAACTTTACTAACAGCCTCAACGCCAGCACTCTGAGCAACATCGGCACGATCCAGCCATCCAGCGGGCAGCGCCTGAATGGGCCGCTGACGGGCATTGATCCGCCGACGCTGCGCGATGTCTTCCGCACTGCGCCGTATCTGCACAACGGGGCGGCGGGCACGGTCCAGCAAGCCATCCAGGCGCATAACAACGTCAGCTTGACCCAGGTCGAACTCGACGACGTGGCGGCCTATCTGCTGCAGATCGGCAGCGACGAAGCGACCGCCCCGACGGCCGCAAATACTGGTACCGGCCTGGTTGGTTCCTACTTCGGCAACACCACGCTGTCCGGGGCTTCAGTCCTGCAGCGCAGCGAGATCATCAACTTCGACTGGGGGACTGGTGCTCCCGGTCCCGGCGTTGCCGCCGATGGTTTCTCGGTGCGCTGGACCGGTCAGGTGGAAATACCCGCAACCGGCAGCTACAGGTTCCGGACCATGTCCGATGACGGCGTGCGGGTCTATGTCGACGGCGTGCGCATCATCAACGACTGGCAAACCCAGAGCGCCAGCCGCAATACCTCATCATCGCGTAACTATAGCGCCGGGAAGCACACGATCACGGTCGAATACTTTGAGAATTCGGGCGCGGCGCTGATGCAACTTTACTGGTTGCAGCCGGGCGCGTCATCATATTCGATCATACCGCTGTCGCGGCTCTACAACTGATCGCACATGACCCGCATCGGCACAAAACTGTTAGCAACCCTGGTGGCGGCGATGCCGGCGGCAGTGCTGGTTGCTGCGGGCGCATTGCCGCCTCTGCCTGGTGTCGAATGGCAGGCCGCGCCGAAGCCCATCGAGGACTTTGCGCTGACCGACCAGGCCGGCCGGGCAGTCAAGTTTTCTTCGCTGCGTGGCAAGACGGTGCTGGTGTTCTTCGGTTTCACCAACTGCCCCGACATTTGCCCGACCACCATGCACGAGCTGCATCTAACCAGCATGTCGACACGGGTCGATGTCACGAAGTTGCAGGTGTTGATGATCAGTGTCGATGGCAAGCGCGATACGCCGGCGGCGCTGCGGGCTTTCCTGGCGACCCAGTCGCAACGCTTCATGGCGATGACCGGCGAGCCGGCCAGACTGACCGCGATCGCAGCACGTTTTCCCGCGGTATTTGTGCTGCCGCCCGAAGCGGCCACGGCGCGCAGCTATAACGTCGCGCACACCGGCGCGGTCTATCTCATCGACGCGCAGGGTCGCCTGCGGGCCACCATGTCCAAGGCCAGCGTCAACGACATGGCGCGCGCCACCCAAATCGTTCAGCAGGGTGCGACGCGCCGCGGTTAGCGGGCTGTCAACGGCCCGCGTCGGGTTCGTCGTCGTCCTTGACCTGGTTCAGGTAACTCTCGCCGCCCAGCGCGCGCATCTGGCGTTGAATGAAATCGGCGCGCTGACTCACGTAGCGTGACGGCGCCTCGGCATGAAACCTCTTCGGATTCGGCAATACGGCGGCTAACAACGCGGCCTGGCGCCGCGTGAGCTTGCGTGCCGGCTTGTGAAACAGCTTCTGCGCGGCCGCTTCCACGCCGAAGGTCGCGGTGCTCATCTCGGCGATATTGAGATAGGTCTCAAGGATCCGTTCCTTGGGCCAGAGCCACTCGATCAGCAGCGTGTACCAGACCTCGAGGCCCTTGCGCACCCAGCTGCGTCCGCGCCACAGAAACAGATTCTTCGCGACCTGCTGTGAAATCGTGCTGGCGCCGCGCACCCGCTTGCTGTGCGCGTTATGCCGCACCGCCTCGCGAATCGACTTGAAATCGAATCCCGCATGAAACGGAAACTGCTGATCTTCCGATGCGATGACCGCGATGGCGGCCTGCGGCGAGATGTCCTCGAGGTCCACCCAGTCGTAGCGATTGGAATACTTGAAATCGCCACCGAGCATTGCGTCCAGGCGATCGCCGAGCATCACGGCGGAGGTCCACGGGTCGACAAAGCGCAGCAACAGCACCTGCAACGTGGTGCCTGCCAGAAATATCAGCAGCGCATAGACCAGGTAGCGCCGCCAGCGCGTACGCAGGCGCGTCCAGGCGGCGCGTAGTCCCATTTGTCAGCCGGACGGCCGGTCAGGCGGCCGCGATGCGCCTGGCACTGGTGACAACCACGTCCTCACGCGGCACATCCTGGTGACCCATGCGCGAGCCGGTGGCCACCGCCGCGATCGCATCGATCACTTCCAGTCCCTCGGAAACGCGCGCGAACACCGCGTAACCGTAGTTGCCCGGGCTGTTGTCCAGGAACGCGTTGTCCTTGAGATTGACGAAAAATTGCGACGTTGCGCTGTTGATGTCATTGGTGCGCGCCATGGACAGGCTGCCACGCAGATTCTGCAGGCCATTCTTGGCCTCGTTTTCAATCGGTTCGCGGGTCTTTTTCTGCTTCATGCCAGCGACAAAGCCGCCGCCCTGGATGACGAAGCCCGGGATCACGCGATGAAAGATCGTGTTGTCAAAAAAACCGTCATCGACGTACTGCAGAAAATTGGCCACCGTGATCGGCGCCTTGTCCGGGAAGAACTCGACCGTGAAGGCCCCGTGATTGGTCTCGAATCGCACCATGAAAAAAATTCCTCAGGAAAAGTAGGTGTTATGGCCGGCGGCCTTCGGTGATCCGCAGATGGCCCGCCAGGTCCGCGTGCGAGCGTACGTGATTGAAGCCCTGCGCGACAAGCAACTCCGCCACCGCCGCGGCCTGATCGGCGCCGTGCTCCAGCAGCAGCGCCGCTCCCGGGCGCAGATGTTTTGGGGCTCCGACGACGATGGCGCGCAGGGCGGCCAGGGCATCAGCACCTGGCGTCAGGGCGATGCGTGGTTCGTGCTGCAGCGCCAGATCGTCCAGTGCCGGGTCGTCGGCGGCGACGTAGGGCGGGTTCGAGACGACGATATCAAACTTCTGCCGCGCCAGCGGCGACCACCATTCGCCGTCGAAAAAAGCCACCGAATCGATGCGCAGCCGGATGGCATTGCCGCGCGCCACTTCGAGCGCGGCTGGCGAAATATCGGTTGCGACGACCTGCCAGTCGGGCCGCGCCGACGCAATGGCCAGCGCAATGGCGCCGGACCCCGTGCCCAGGTCCGCAAGTTCGATCGCTGGCCTGCCTAACGACCGGGCGAGCTCATCGCCGAGCGCGAACGCGCGCTCGACCAGCAACTCGGTTTCCGGCCGCGGCACCAGCACATCCGGCGTGACCGTCAGGTCCAGCGACCAGAAGCCGCGCCGGCCCGTGATGTAGGCAAACGGCTCGCCGGCCGCGCGGCGCGCGACGCGCTGCCAGTAGATCTCCAGCATGTCCGCATCGCAGACATCGCGCGAGCGCGCCACCAGCGTGGCGCGATTGACCCCGAGGGTCGCCGCCAGCAGCAATTCCGCTTCAAAGCGCGCGCCGTCGCCCAGCGAAGATCGCAGTTGCGCGACCGCTGTGTCGATGGCTGTGCCGAATGTGTATGCGCGAGGCATGCGGCCATTTTGCTAGAGTGCGCGCCGTGACGTCGACTCTTATTCCAGTCGGGCAGAAGCTGGCCGCGAGCAGCATCATGGATGCCGGCGTGCGCCTCTATCGCCTGACGGTGCTGCCGAACCTCGTTTTGTCGGTGCCGATGGTGTTCGCTGCGCAGGCGCCTAACATGTACCGGCTGTCGCACGCGGGCCGCGATCCGTGGTGGTGGGCGCTGGCCATCGCG
>DAIQQI010000464.1:0-1831 GCA_036786925.1 Steroidobacteraceae bacterium | reverse complement strand
CATCAAGATTCATCACGAGCCGGATGGCACCTTCCCTAACGGCGTGCCGAATCCGATGCTGGAGGAGAACCGCAAGCCCACTATCGATGCGATCCGCAAGCACAAGGCGGACATCGGCATTGCCTGGGATGGCGACTTCGACCGCTGCTTCTTTTTCGATGACCAGGGCACCTTCATCGAAGGCTATTACCTGGTCGGCTTGTTAGCTGAAGCGTTCCTCGAACGCGAGAAGGGCGCGCGCATTATTTACGACCCGCGCCTCACGTGGAACACCATCGATATCGTGACGCGCCTGGGCGGCGTGCCGGTGATGTGCAAGTCCGGGCACGCCTTCATCAAGCAGAAGATGCGCGAGGTGGATGCGGCCTATGGCGGCGAAATGAGCGCGCACCATTACTTCCGCAATTTTGCCTATTGCGACAGCGGCATGATCCCGTGGCTGCTGGTACTGGAGCGCATGTCGATCACCGGCAAGTCGCTGTCGACCATGGTCGGCGAGCGCATGAAGGCTTTCCCCGCGAGCGGCGAGATCAACCGCAAATTGAAAGACGCCAAGGCGTCGATCGCCGCGGTGCGCTCGCGCTACGAGCCGCAGGCCAAGCTGCTCGACCTGACAGACGGCCTGTCGCTGGAGTTCGACGAGTGGCGCTTTAATCTTCGCAGCTCGAACACCGAGCCGCTGGTGCGGCTCAACGTCGAGTCGCGCGGCAATGAAGCGCTGATGCGCGACAAGACCGCCGAAATTCTCGCGCTGCTCGATAAGGCCTGATTCCATGCGTGTTCATCTGATTGCCGCGGCGCGGCCGAATTTCATGAAGATTGCGCCGCTCTATCACGCACTGGCGCGCGAAAGCTGGTGCGAGCCACGGATCGTGCACACCGGTCAGCACTACGACGCCAACATGTCGGACGCGTTCTTCAAAGACCTGAAAATGCCGGACCCGCATGTGCACCTGAATGTCGGCAGCGGTTCGCACGCCGAGCAGACCGGCGGCGTGATGATCGCCTACGAGAAAGTCGCGCTGGCCGAAAAGCCGGACTGGATCGTGGTCGTCGGCGACGTCAATTCGACCGCC
The DNA here is from genome assembly GCA_036786925.1 of Steroidobacteraceae bacterium. GTDB lineage: Bacteria > Pseudomonadota > Gammaproteobacteria > Steroidobacterales > Steroidobacteraceae > UBA964. Next base: position 755 of record DAIQQI010000464.1, on the reverse strand, counting down.
GCCTGCGCGATGGTGGGCGCCAAACTCTGGATCAACGTTGTGCACCTCGAGGCGGGGCTGCGCTCGGGCGATCGGCGTATGCCGGAGGAAATCAATCGTCTCGTGACCGATGCGATCGCGGATCTGTTATGGACGCCGTCGCGCGATGCTGATGCTAATCTGTTAGCCGAGGGCGTGCCGGCTCGCCGCATCGAATGTATCGGCAACATCATGATCGACAGCTACGAGATGATGCGCCCCAGTATCGCCGCGGACGGCACGCGCGCGTCGTTAGGTCTTGGCAAGCGACCCTACGCGGTGGTGACGCTGCACCGGCCGTCGAACGTGGACGAGGCGGGTCCGCTGGGTCTGCTGGTGGATCAATTGCTGGCGGTTTCCAAGGACGTCGATCTCGTGTTCCCCGTGCATCCTCGTACCCGCAAGAAATTGCAGGAGTTCGGGCTGATGGCGAAGCTGGAGGCGGCGGGGTCCATTCGCCTGCTGGAGCCGCTGGGCTATGTGCCGTTCATGGGGCTGGTCACCGGCGCCTGCGCGGCGATCACCGATTCGGGCGGCGTGCAGGAAGAAACCACCTATCTCGGCATTCCCTGTCTGACGCTGCGCGAGAACACCGAGCGGCCCGTGACCGTGACCGAGGGTAGCAATCGCCTGGTCAAGGTGCCGGAGTTGTTAGCAGCGGTGCAGCGGGTCGTCAAGGGCGAGTGGCCGCGCGGCAAGCGCCCGGATCTGTGGGATGGCAAGGCGGCGCTGCGGGC
>DAIQQI010000463.1:0-1835 GCA_036786925.1 Steroidobacteraceae bacterium | reverse complement strand
CGCTCGGCGACAGCATCGCGATCAATGGCTGCTGCCTCACGGTAGCTGCATCGACGGGCGACAGCTTCGATGCCGACGTGTCCGCCGAGACGCTGCGGCTCACCAATCTCGGCAAACTGCACAGCGGCGACCAGGTGAACTGGGAACTGGCGCTGCGTGCCGGCGATGCGCTCGGTGGACATTGGGTCACCGGCCACATCGATGGCCAGGCCGAGGTCGTGGGCGTCGAGCCGCGCGCCGATTCGCTGTGGGTGCGGTTCGAAGTACCGTTCGACCTGGCGCGCTATGTCGCCCGCAAGGGCTCGGTGGCGCTCGATGGTGTTAGTCTGACGGTCAATGACGTTGCGGGCGTGGAGTTCGCCGTCAACCTGATTCCGCACACGCGCCGCGTGACCACGCTGGGCGCACTGCGCGTCGGGCGGAAAGTCAATTTTGAGGCGGACCTGGTGGCTCGTTATCTCGATCGGTTGCTGGAGGCGCGTGGTGAAGGCGCGGCACTATGAACAGCATTGATGAAGTGTTAGCCGATCTCGCGGCTGGCCGCATGGTCGTCATCATGGACGATGAGCAGCGCGAGAACGAAGGCGACCTGCTGATGGCCGCCGACCTGGTGCGCCCGGAAGATGTAAATTTCATGGCGCGCTTCGGCCGCGGCCTCATTTGCCTGACCCTGACGCGCGAGCGTTGCCAGCAGTTGCGCCTGCCGCTGATGGTCAGCGAAACCGATACCGATCATCGGACCAATTTCACGGTGTCGATCGAGGCGGCGGAAGGCGTCACGACCGGCATCTCGGCGCATGATCGCGCGCATACCATCCGCACCGCCGTGGCGCCCGGTGCACGACCGGAAGACCTGCGCCAGCCGGGGCACATTTTTCCGATCATGGCCCAGCCGGGCGGTGTGCTGACCCGCGCCGGCCACACGGAAGCCGGATGTGATCTCGCGCGGCTTGCGGGCCTCGCGCCCGCAGCCGTGATCGTCGAGATCATGTCGGACGACGGCACCATGGCGCGGCGGCCGGAGCTCGAGGCTTTTGCCGCACGCCACCAGCTAAAGATCGGCACGATCGCGGATCTCATCCGTTATCGGCTGCGCAACGAGCGCTCGGTGGAGCGCGTCTCGAGCCGCACCGTGCAGACCGAATTCGGTGAATTTCAATTGCACGCCTACGAGGATCACGTGCACCGCGACGTGCACCTGGCGCTGGTGCGCGGCGATCCGACCAAGGTCAGTCCCGCGCCGCTGGTGCGCGTGCACCTGATCGACACGCTGCGCGATCTGTTAGGTGTCCAACCTGACTTCCGAACCTGGAGCCTGCGCGCGGCGCTGCGGGCGGTGGCGGCGGCCGAGAACGGCGTCGTGGTCATGCTGCGCCAGGCGGAGTCGCCGCGCTTGCTGGCCGACGCGGTCGCGGGGCGCCATGCGACGGCCGATGGCCGCTTCGGCACCGAGCACCAGGATCCCGCGGCGCCGGTGCTGCGCACCTATGGCGTCGGCGCGCAGATCCTCAAGGACCTGGGAGTCAGCCGCATGCGGGTTTTGTCGGCGCCCAAGCAGCTGCACGGCATTTCCGCGTTTGGCCTGGAGATCGAGAGTTATGTCGACGCCGACACCTGATGCGCGGGGTCTGCGGGTCGCGCTGGTCGCATCACGCTTCAATGACTTCATCGTCGCCAGCCTGGTGAAGGGCGCGCGCGCGGCCTGGGAACGCCATGGCGGCGCCGCCGCCGATCTGACGCTGGTTGACGTTCCCGGCGCGTTCGAATTGCCGCTCGCCTGCAAGGCGCTGGCCGCCAGCGGCGATTACGCCGCGGTCGTGGCGTTAGGTTGCGTG
>DAIQQI010000191.1:0-6072 GCA_036786925.1 Steroidobacteraceae bacterium | reverse complement strand
TATATACGGACGGGATAACCGCTGAAAGCATCTAAGCGGGAAGCCCCCCCCAAGACTAGATCTCCCTGGGAGTTTAACTCCCCTAAAGGGCCCAAGAAGACTACTTGGTTGATAGGCCGGGTGTGTAAGTGCAGCAATGCATTCAGCTAACCGGTACTAATTGCCCGTGAGACTTGACCATATAACCTCAAACGGTTTGTTAGAGGTTGATTCAACACAGAACGAATGCGACACAAGATCAGACTTGATGCTTGTTAGCATGCGTGTTTGAACACCTGAACTTCTGGATTGGTGGCGGGCGATCGCGTTGCGCGAGCAACGGGGCCGAACGCTGCAAAAAGTTTCCCTGGCGGCAACAGCGAGCAGGAACCACCCGATCCCTTTTCGAACTCGGAAGTGAAAATGCTCTGCGCCGATGGTAGTTTTGCTTTCAGCAATGTGAGAGTAGGTCACTGCCAGGGTCTTGAATGAAAGGAAACCCCGTGTCACATGTCGTGACGCGGGGTTTTTCTTTTCTGGACCCGGTTCCCGCTCCGCCACCTGTCGGGGGCAGCCGTACTTCGTCGCACTCCGGGCGCCGCCCGTCCCATGAGGCTGGCTGCGGCGCCGGGTTTTGCGGATAGTTTGCGCAATGTTTCTTTTTGAGGTGAGCCATGCGCAAGTGGATTCGGCGGATTGCCGCGACGTTTGGTGTGATTCTGGTCGTCGCGCTGGCCGGGCTCGCCATCGCTGTCAGCTATGACGCCGGCTGTAAACCACCCCCGGCACTGGCGGCCGCGGGGCCGACGATGAAGGCGGTGACACGACGCTGCTATGGCCCGCCCGACGTGCTGGCGGTCGAGGAGCTGCCGCGACCAGTGCCCAAGGAAAACCAGATGCTGGTCCGGGTGCGCGCGGCTGCGATCAACCCGCTGGAGTGGCACGAGATTCGCGGCACGCCCTACGTGATGCGGCTTGGCGCAGGCTTCGGCGCGCCGAATGAGCCGCATCTGGGGATCGACTTTGCCGGCGTCGTCGAGGCGGTCGGCAGCCAGGTGACGAAATTCAAGCCCGGCGATGAGATTTTTGGCGGCCGCGATGGCGCGCTGGCGGAGTACATCGTCGTGCGCGAGGCCGGCTCAATCGCGCACAAGCCGGCGAACGTCAGTTTTGAGCAGGCGGCCGGGACCTATATCGCGGGGCTGACAGCTTTGCAGGCGCTGCGCGATCGCGCCGCTATCCGCCCTGGCGACAAGGTGCTCATCAACGGGGCCTCCGGTGGCGTGGGTACCTTTGCGGTGCAGATCGCGAAATCCATGGGCGCGGAGGTCACGGGCGTGTGCAGTACGCGCAATGTGGAGCTGGTGCGCTCACTGGGCGCCGACCACGTCATCGACTACAAGAAGCAGGATTTCACCGCGAGCGCCGAACGCTTCGATGTGATCCTGGACAACGTCGTCAACCGCCCGCTGCTCGACATCCGCAAGGTCCTCAAGCCCCAGGGCAAGTACCTCGCGATCGGCGGCGGTGGACCCGATGAGAACCCATGGTTCGGCGCGTTCAAGGCGCCGATCAAGGCTGCCTTCATCTCGATGTTCGCCGACCAGGACATGGCATTTTTTCTGTCACACGCGAGCACCGAAGACGTGGTCGCGCTGGCGCAGCTCATGGAACAAGGCAAAGTCACGACTGTCGTCGATCGGCGCTATCCGCTGGGTGATATCCAGGATGCGGTGCGCTACCTCGAAACCGGCCGCGCCCGCGGCAAAGTGGTGCTGACCATGGATTGAGCGCGCTCGTCGCCGCGACGGCCTACATCTGCCGGAACAGGTGCAGGAAGTTGCGGCTGACCGGCAGCACGTCGTCCCGTCCTTTGAGATGGATGTCGGCGGTCTCGTTGTCGCCGCGCCGCACGTGGCTGATCGCGCGCAGGTTGACGATGACCGAGCGATGCACCTGCGCGAACTGCGTCGGCTCGAGCCGCGCGCCGAGTTCCTTGAGTGGCGTGCGCACCAGTGCCTCGGCAGGCTTGCCGTCATCGCCGCGCCAGGCGACCAGCGTGTACTTGCTGTCAGCGCGCAGGAAGTCGATGTCGTCCGTGGCAATCAGCCTGAGTGTCTGGCCGACCTGCGCCTTGATCCAGCGCAGCGGCTCCACGCCGGAACGCGTCTGCAGCCGTGTTAGCTGCTCGCCGAGCTGGAGCAGCAGCGCTTCGGTGTTGCTGGCGGGCTGTGCGGCACGCAGTCGTTCCTGCAGGCGCCCGACCGTATCAGTCAGCCGCGCGGCTTCCACCGGCTTGACCAGGTAGTCGAGCGCGCCCTGCGCGAACGCCTGTACTGCGTAATGGTCGTAGGCCGTGACGAAAACCAGGTGGGCGCGCCGGCCGATGTGCCGGGCCGCTTCGACGCCGTTCAATCCGGGCATCTGCACGTCGAGAAAGCAGATGGCCGGTTGCAGCTGGTCGAACAGGCGAATTGCGTCGCGGCCGTTGCGTGCCTCAGCGACGATCTCGAGTTCAGGCCAGACCTGCGCGAGCTGGCGCCGCAGTGCTTCGCGCAACAGCGGTTCGTCGTCGGCGATCAGCGCCGTCGGTCGCGTAGTCATCAGGCGGCAGCCTCGCGTGCTGGAAATTCGACCGTCACGATCACGCCGCGCGGATTGGCGGCGGCCACGATGAGCTGCGCAGAATTCCCGAATACCAGCTGCAGTCGTTCGCGTAGTGCAGAGAGCCCGGTGCCCAGTCCCTGCCCAGCGCCCTGCAGACCGGCGCCGCTGTCATGGACTTCAATCCGGCAGCGCTCGCCCTGCCGTCGCACGGAAACTTCGATGCGGCCGCCGTCCTCGCTCGGATCGATGCCGTGTCGCACGGCGTTTTCGACCAGTGTTAGCAGCGTCATGGGCGGACACCGCAGGCCGTGCACCGAGTCGTCCGCCAGCAGCGCGAATTGCAGCCGGTCCGGCATGCGCATCTTCATCAGGTCCAGGTAGGCGCGTACCAGTTCCAGCTCCTGGCCCAGCGTGGTGGCCGGCTCGTGCAGCCGCGGCACCGCGGCGCGCAGATAGGCCACGAGACTGCGCAGCACGACCGAAGCCTGCGGCGAGCCCGCATCGACCAGCGCCTGGATGTTAGCCAGCGTGTTGAACAGGAAATGCGGCGCCACCTGCGCCTGCAGCAGATTGAGGCGCGCGTCCAGGGCCTGCCGCTCCATCTCGCTGCGCGCGAGGCCGAGTGCCAGCGCCTGCTCGCGCGCCAGTGCTTCGCGCTGGCGCACCAGTGCGCCGAGCGCCACCCAGGGCGACAGGAAAACTCCGAGGCCGGTCAGCGCGGAGAAACCGCCCATGCGATCGCTGTCGGTCCAGAAGGGTGGTGCGCCCGCGGGCGTCGAGGCGATCCACATCGCGGCAGTGATGAACGGTACGCTGGCCGCGACCGCGACAACCTGGAGCACCCAGCGTGCCAGCCAGCGCGGCAGGCGCCGGGGCCACTGCTCGAAGAGGCCGAAGACCAGCATCAGGACGAAACCCAGCGCGATGACCCGGACGACGGCCGACCACCAGCCCGACTGCCAGCCGATGCCAATCAATGCTCCCCAGGCGAACGAAAAGATCAGCGTGAACCGCAGCCGCTGGCGATTGAATGCCAGCGCGAGTCCGCGGCGAGGCTGGGGTTCAATGGCGGCAACCATGAGCAAAGGATAGTCGACGCGTCACAGCGCGTCGCGTGCCAGCGGGGAATTGCGACGAACGGCTGCCAGGCCCGCCGAGCGGAGGCGGGGAGCGCCTGAGCGGCAGCTGCCTTGGGCATTCTCAGGGCGTGCGATCGCGCACCCGCCACAGCCAATATGCCATGGCGCCGAAGATGATCGCGATCGGCAACGCGCGCAGCGGCGCACTCGGGAAAGGCTCTGGCAGGACTGCCGCCACGCGCTCGCGGATCGAGAGAAATGGCGCCGATGCAATGAAGAGAGCGAAACACATTCTCCATAGATGACGAGCGAGGCGAGCGCCTCCCTGCGGCGGACCCGCTCGCATGATGCGCAAGTCGCCTGCCACCGCCACCACCAGGATCGTGGCAAGCAGCAGCGACATGACACCGATGGTTCTCGCGGGTACGCCCCCGGGGGTGAGGAGTGGGCTGCTGATGCCCTGGATCCCACTCGCGGTCAACGAGAATGCGACCACAACCGCCATCGCCGTGGCGAGAAAGCTAACACGCTGGCTCCAGGGCGACGAAGAACGAACGGTCGCCACCGCGGTTGCGACGAAATACGCGGTCATCAGAGCGGACACCAGATCTCCATCCCTGGCAGGGTCCCGCAGTCCGAGGATGGAGGCACTGATTGCCATGCCGAGTATCGACAACGCGAACAATTGTCCGCTCCGCCGGTGCACAAGGCTGCCCTTGCGCGAAAACAGCGCCGTAAACCCGAGAATCATCGCGAGTCCACCGGCCGCCACATGAATAGTCAGCAACACGCCAGGCCCCTCCTGGCGACAGCGCCGCCGCATCTGAGCCGATACTGGACTTTATTATCGATATTTGATATCATTAATAAAGATAAACGATAAAGATTTTATTGTTATTCAATATCTAGGAGACAAGAATGTCAAGGCCTGCCACGACCTCCACGCCGCTCTCGGTCGCGCACGTCTCGCTGAGAACCCTAAGGGCCGTCAATTGGATTTATGGCGTCGCGATACTTGTCCTGGTGGTCGCGATGCCGACGCGGCGATGGATCATCGATGCGCTCAATCTTTTGCCATCGCCGGAAACAGAACGGCTCATCGTCGGCCTGCACGTCATTGCAGTGATCGGGCTTGTTACGATCCCGTTGAACGACAGTGTCCTGAAACGATTGCTCGCGATCGTCGAATCGGTGCGGGGCGGCGACCCGTTCGTTGCGGCGAATGCCGCTCGTCTGCACTCGATCGCCTGGGTGTTACTGGCGCTGCAGGTGCTTAGCCTGATCATTGGCGTAATCGTCAAGCTCGTCTCGACTCCGGAGCACCCGCTGAACATCGCGGCCGGATTTTCGATCACCGGCTGGCTCGCGGTGCTGCTCACGTTCCTGCTGGCCCGTGTATTCGCGGAAGGCACGTCGATGCGTGACGACCTGGAAGGAACGGTCTGACATGGCGATCGTAGTCAAGCTCGACGATTTGCTGCACGATCGGCGGATGACGCTGACCGAGCTGGCAGATCGCGTGGGAATGACGCTGGCCAACCTGTCGATCCTCAAGACCGGCAAGGCGCGCGCAATTCGTTTCTCGACGCTAGATGCGATCTGCAAGGCACTTGTATGCCAGCCAGGCGACCTTCTCAAGTTCGAGCCCGACGATGCAGAGCACTAGCGGTCGCAGCGCACGCGGGCGCTCAGAATGACGATGACACCTGGCGTGACGAAGTGGCTGCTGTTCGCAGCCATGTTTTGCACGGTACCCGTGCCCTATTACATGTTTGTCATTGCCGGGCTGTTGCCGCTGATTGCAGTTTTCCGAATGAGCGTCAACTTCGCATCGGGCGCGCGGCTCTTCGACATGCTTCATCTGGTCGTCTATGGAACGCTTTTCTACCTGGCGGCGCGGTATCTGACACGCTGGCTGTTTTCGCGGCCACCGCGCGTGCGCATATTCGGCGTTGCGGTCGCACTTGCACTGGCAGTGCTCATCTCGCTGTTGCCCGTCTACGGCGTGGGTCATGGCAATTACAGCCCAGTCAATCTTTATGCGCTGTTTCGCGGCGGGTGGCTGGTATGACAGCCATGTTGTTAGGTTTTGCCTTCTTTGACCATATTTCCGGGCGCAGGTCACTCGCCCTGCTGACGCTGGCTGCCCTGGGGCTCGCCGCGCCATCCGTTCAATCCGCGCCTAACAAGCCGACTGCCCCTGCCGACCTCGTCTTCGTCGACGGCGCGGTGTACACGCTGGACGCCGCGCGGCGTTGGGCGAGCGCGGTCGCCGTGCGCGGCGGAAAGATCGTGTTCGTCGGCACCGACGCCGCGGCACAGGCGTTCGTCGGCAAGAACACGCGTGTCGTGGACCTCGATGGGCGAATGCTGCTGCCATCGTTCCAGGACTCGCATGCGCATCCTT
>DAIQQI010000016.1:0-19845 GCA_036786925.1 Steroidobacteraceae bacterium | reverse complement strand
CAGGCCAGGCGCAAGGCTTCAGGTTGATGATCGGTTGCATGGTCGGCAGTTCGTTGTCGATGGCGCCGGGCACGCTGATCGCGCAACTGTGCGACTTCGTCGATCTCGACGGGCCCTTGCTGCAGTCGGCGGATTGCGATCATCCCATCGACTACCGCGACGGCCTGATCGGCGTGCCGTCGCCGTTGTTGTGGGGTTGAGAATAAATCGCCACCGACAGGTATACCGCAGGCACATCCACCAGCGACAACATGGTCGAGGTTCAGCCGAAGGCCGCGGCCGTCACATTGCCATTCAGTAGTTGGGCGAATGCCTCCGCCGGCAACGGTTTGCACAGGAAGTAGCCTTGGCCCTGGGCACAGCGCTGTTCTCGCAGGACATTCAGTTGTTCCCACGTCTCCACGCCTTCAGCCACGACCCCGACATGCAGACTCTTCCCCATGCTGATCATGGCACTCACGATGCCGGCATCGTCAGCATCCGTTGTCAGATTTCTTACGAACGATTGATCAATCTTCAAGGTGTCGACTGGAAAACGTTTCAGACAGCTCAGGCTCGAGTAGCCAGTGCCGAAATCATCAAGCGCCAGTTGCACGCCTATATCCTTCAGTTCCATGAGTACGTCCGCGACGGACCGTGAATCCTGCATCAGGAAGGTTTCAGTCAGCTCGAGTTCCAGATAGCGCGGGTCCATGCCGGTCTCCGCCAGGATCGCACGCACGCCTGATACGAAATCCTGGGCACGCAACTCCACTGAGGAAATGTTGATCGCAATGCGGATCGGCGGCAACCCTGCATCTTGCCAGACTCTGGCCTGGCGGCACGCTTCACGTAACACCCACCGGCCGATTGACACAATAAGACCACATTCTTCCGCAACTACAATGAACTCTCCCGGAAGTACCAGCCCCCGCTGCGGATGACGCCAGCGGATGAGCGCTTCAACGCCCGTCATCGAGCCAGTCTCCAGATTCATTTTTGGCTGGTAATACAGGACCAGTTCCCGCCGCTCGAGGGCGCGGCGCAAATCGCCCTCCAGGTGCTGACGCTTCAATGCACGCACGTTCATATCCGGCTTGAAGAAATTGTAGGTGTCGCTGCCACATTCCTTGGCGTGATACATCGCAACATCCACATTCTTCATCAACGTCTCGGCATCTGTTCCATCATCGGGATAAGTAACAATACCGATGCTCCCCGTGACGTGCAGTTCGTGCTGATCGATGTAGTGCGGCGCGCGCAACGCCTTGAGTATTTTGTCGGCAATGACGGCTGCGTCGTGCGCGTGTGTTATCTCCCAGAGCAGGACGACGAATTCATCGCCCCCTTGCCTGCTGACGGTGTCCGAACTGCGCACGCAGGTGAACAATCGACGCGACACGGATTGCAGCAAGCGGTCACCGATGTCGTGGCCCAGCGAGTCGTTGATGTGCTTGAAGCGATCGAGGTCCAGAAACAAGACCGCCAGGTTGCGTCCGTTGCGGCGTGACAGGGCCATTGCCTCGTTCAGCCGATCGTTCAACAAGACGCGATTGGGTAAATCGGTGAGGCTGTCGTGTTGCGCCATATAGGACATCTTGCGCGTCATGGCACGCGCCGCACTCACGTCATGAAACACCATCACAGCGCCGGTGACCACTCCTCGCCGGTCGTGGATGGGCGCGGTTGAATCTTCAATCGCGGTTTCCACTCCATCGCGCCGAATCAGGACGGAATTGGCGGCAAGGGACACAGTCCTATTCTCCAGAATCGCCTGAGCCATGGGATTGGGTGCTGGTTCCCGCGTTGTCGCATTGACTATCTGGAACACATCCTGGAGTGGATGACCTGTCGCCTGCTCCTGTGACCAGCCCGTCAGGCTCTCGGCAATGACATTCAGATAGGTCACATGGCCTGAGACGTCGGTACTCATGACCGCGTCCCCGATTGAGTTAAGGGTGACCTGTGCGCGCTCCTTTTCCTGAAACAACGACTCGAAATTCGCGGCGCGCTCAATCATGGTAGTCAGGGCCTTCGGCAACGATGCAGTGTCGAGGTGGTCCTTTAACAGGTAATCCTGAGCCCCGCGCTGTACTGCCAACTTGGCAGTATCCTCATCATCTGGATTGGCAAGGACCAGTATCGGAATCCCGGCTGCCGCGCCGCAGAGCTGATCGAATGTGTGTATGCCGCGACTGTCGGGCAGGTTGAGGTCGACCAATACCGCCGCTATAGCCGTCGGTTTTTTCTGATCGTGAAGGTCCTTGCCTGCTAATCGTTCCAGGCCCTCGGAGCAGCGCTGAACCCATTCAACACGGAAACGACCCTCGCTCGATTGACTTAGCGCTCTTCGAATGACTTCAGCATCCGCAGCACTGTCCAGTATCAGAAGTATGTTTCGTGAGATCAAAATCCAACCTGCGCATTGCAATCATCAGTTGCGAGGAGTTCAGCTACGGCCGGTGACCCTGCACCGAAGATAGCCACGTCGCCCACGGCCGGGTACCGGAGCTGCGGCCATTGTTGGCGGCGGCGATGTGTTCGGGCCAGGCGCGACGGCGATACCAGTCGCGCAAGTACTCCCGATTGCGAAACTCGATCCACCGCAGCGGCGCGGCGTCCTCATAGTTGTTCTGGCCCATGCGGGCGCGATCCTTCAACAACGATTTGTAGTCCATATCCCGCACCATCCACGTGTCCAGACGAGCAACCAGAGTCTCGATACGTACCTTAGGAGGCGCACTTCTGCTCCGGAATCGTCCATTCCGGCATTCGACTGTAGGATCACTCCTAGACCGCCGACGGTTCCCTGGGACGGAATCGTCTTACGCGCAATGGCCCGCCCCGCCCGCTGGGCGCCAGTCCGGGCTCGGTGAAATATAGCCGTCGCAATCAATTTCCAAGGAGAGCGCGATGGGCAAATATTTGTTAGGTTGGGTACTCGGCGTCCCGGTAGTAGTACTGGTAATCATCTATCTTGTCATGCGCTGACAGAATACAAGGAACACTACCCATGGCATTTATTGACACTGCGGACGGCACCCAGCTCTATCTGAAAGACTGGGGCACGGGGATTCCCGTCGTCATGTTGCATGGCTGGCCGCTCAGCGCCGACAGCTGGGACGACGTATCTAACACGCTGGCGGAATCGGGATTCCGCGCCGTGTCTTATGATCGCCGTGGATTCGGCCGCTCAGAGCAGCCGTGGCAGGGCTATGACTACGACACGCTGGCTGACGATCTCGCGGCTGTCATTGCCTATTGCGACGCGCCCGCGGTGCATCTGATCGGATTTTCGATGGGCGGTGGCGAAGTCGCGCGTTACATGTCGCGTCACGCTGGGAGAAAAGTTGCCAAAGCAGTACTGGTAAGCTCCATCGTGCCTTACATGCTGAAAACCGCGGACAATCCCGCCGGCACTTCGGCCGAGGTGTTCGATGGCATGGCGCAGGACATGAAAGCGGACCGGGCAAAATTCTTCGCCGGGTTCTTTCGCGATTTCTTCGGCGCGGGTCCGTTGTCGCACCCGACCAGTCAGGAGACGATCGACTGGGCATGCCGGATCGCAATGCAGGCAAGTCTCAAGGCCACGCTCGCCTGTGCCAGTGCGTTCAGCACTACCGACTTTCGCGCCGACCTGCCCGCGTTCAAGGTGCCCACCCTGATTATCCATGGCACCGCAGACAAGACAGTTCCGATCGACGCGTCCAGTCGCGCCGCGGCGATCGGCATCGCCAACTCGCAACTGATCGAGTACGAGAACGCGCCTCACGGCCTATTCGCGACCCACAAGCAGAAGTTCGCCAAGGATCTGCTGAAGTTCCTGCTGCGCGATGCGCACCGGGCCCCGCGGCAGCAGCCTGTAGGAATTGTCCCACCGGCTGACACTGCAGCAACGTCGTCACGCGCCGCCCGGATCGCGTTACGTTAGGCACCGTTCAACCAGAGGTCCTCACATGTACTACCCGACCGCCCGCGCCGCGTTAGCCAACGCCAGAACAGTATTCCTGATGGTCGCTGCGTGCGCCATGACCCAAGTGACGATCGCTGCCGAACCTGCTGCACCTGCAATGTCGCCAACGACTGCGGAGTCCCACGCGATGCTCATGGGTTCGAACGAGGTGCCACCGGTCGATACCAAGGCATTCGCCATGAGTACGATCGTCATTGGCAGCGACATGACGGTCCAGGGCGCGGTGGAAACCAAAGTTATCGAAGGAACGGCCGCCCACATCCATCTGGGCGCTGTCGGCACCAATGGGCCGCCAATCATCACGTTGGCGAAATCGTCTGCCACCCTCTGGTCCGTGCCCGCCGGGTCGCTGCTCACGAAAGCGCAGTACGAAAGCTATCTGAGCGGCAATCTGTATATCAATGTTCACAGTGCCGAGCATCCGAGTGGGGCCATTCGCTTGCAACTGAAGCCCTGAACCCATCTGGCAGGCTGAACTCAGCTAAGCGGCGCTTCTGCCACGGTAGCTTCGGGCGCCCGCCGAAGGCGGGTCCTGATTCGGTCCGTGAAATTCGCCACCGACAGGTACACCGCAGGCACCACCACCAGCGACAGCACGGTCGAGGTGATGAGACCGCCGATCACGGCCATGCCCAGCGGCGCGCGGAAATTGCCATCAGCCCCCAGCCCTGCCGCAATCGGCAGCATGCCGGCGCCCATCGCGATCGTCGTCATGATCACCGGCCGGGCGCGCTTGCGACAGGCGTCGATGATCGCATCGCCGCGCGACAGTCCCAGATCACGCTCGCCGATGATCGCGTAGTCAACGATCAGGATCGAGTTCTTGGTCGCAATGCCGGTCAGCAACAGCAAACCGATCAGCGACGGCACCGACAGCGCATAGCCCGACAGCAACAGCGCGCCGAATGCGCCGCCACCGCACAGTGGCACGGCGGAGAGGATCGTCAGCGGTTGCGTGACGCTGTTGAACAGCAGCAGCAGTACGATGTAGACGCAGATAATTCCTGTTAGCAGCGCGACCGCGAAGCCGAGAAACAGTTCCACGAACGCTTCCGAATCGCCGGCCGGGAGCACGCGCACGCCTGGCGGCAGCAGGCGCATGACCGGAAGTCGATTGACCTGACTCATGACGGTATTGAGCGGCATGCCGTTCAGTTCGGCGGTAACCAGCACGTTGCGCTCGCGGTCCAGCCGATCGATGGTCGAAGGACCGCTGCCCTCGCGAATCGTTGCTACCGACGAGAGCGGCACGGGACCGTTCTTCGAGTTCACGCGCAGCGATGCGAGCAACGACGGGCCACTGAGGGCGCTCTCGGCAATCTGCACCCGGATCGGAATCTGCCGCTCGGCGAGGTTGAGTTTTGCGAGCCGCTGGCGAATGTCGCCGCTGGTTGCAATGCGCGCCGCCTCGGCAATGTCGACCGTCGACACTCCGAGGTCCGCCGCGCGCGCCGCATCGGGCTCGATGATGATCTCGGGCCGCAGCAACGAGGCCGACGAGCTCACGTTGCCAATCCCGCGGATTCCACGGATGGCCGTTGCGAGCGCGTTCGCCGTCTTGCCGAGTTGTTGCACATCGTTGCCGGCCAGCACCAGCTGCAGATCCGTGCCTGGATTTCCCGAGACGAAGTTGATGCGGATGCCCGGTACGTCACGCAGCCGCGTCCGGATTTCATCTTCGAGCTGGGTCGCGGTCTTGTCCCGATCTTTCTTGAACTGCAGCGTCAGGGTTGCGGTGCGAACCTCCGGCAGCGTGATGCGCCCGCCGCCGCCGCCCGGCGACGTGCCCACGCTCGCGTACACGCTCTCGATCTCCGGAATCGCCATCAGGCGCTGGCGCACCTGCTCGGCCGCGCGCGCGGTATCTTCCAGACGCGTGCCAGGCGCCAGCGATACCTGCAGGCGAATGCGGTTGAGATCCGATCCCGGGACGAAAGTCTTGGGTATGAAAGGCACCAGCGCCAGCGACAGCACGAAGCTGGCGAGCGCCAGCAGCATCGTGATGCGACGATGTTCGATCGCGATGCGCACCCAGCGCAGGTACCACAGCATCGTGGCGGAATTATCCGGCGCGTGCGGCATGCTCTTCATGAAATTGGCCGCGAGCATCGGTGTCAGCAAGCGGGCCACCAGCAGCGAGAACAGCACTGCGGCGGCGGCGGTCCAGCCAAACTCGCGAAAGAACTTGCCGGTCACTCCGGGCAGGAACGCGACTGGGACGAACACGGCGACCAGCGTCGCCGACGTCGCGATCACCGCCACGCCGATTTCGTTCGACGCATCGATGGCTGCCTGCAACTGCGACTTGCCCATGGCGCGATGGCGCGCGGTATTCTCGACCTCGACGATCGCATCATCGACCAGGATGCCGATGACCACTGCGAGCGCTAACAACGTCAAAAGGTTGAGACTGAATCCGAACCACTGCATCACGGCAAAGGTCGGAATCGCCGACAGCGGCAGCGCCACCGCTGAGATCCACGTGGCCCGCCAGTCGCGCAGGAACACAAAGACCACGATGACCGCGAGCAGCGCGCCTTCCAGCAGCATGAGCATCGAGGCGTCGTAGGACGCTTTCGATTCCTCCACCGACGAGGCCACTTCGATGAAACGCAGGCCTGGATGTTGTTTCTCGAGCGCCGCGACGGTGCGACGGATGGCTTCGCCGACCGCCACTTCCGACGAGCCCCGCGTCCGGGACATGGACACCGCGACTGCCGGCTTGCCGTTCAGGAAAACCGCTTCGCGCTGCAGTGCCGCGCCTTCTCCCACCTGCGCGAGGGCGCCCAGACGGACCGTGCGCCCGTCCGGAAGAAAGACCGGATAATTGGCGAGATCGGCCACCGAGCGCACCGTGCCGACGGTCCGGACGGTTTGCTCGGTAGTGCCCTGTTCGGTGCGGCCGCCGGGCCGCTCCACCTGTAAGCGAGCGAGCTGATTCGAGATCACGCCGGCCGTGACGCCGAAGGATTGCAGGGCCTCGGGGCGCAGATCAATGCGAATTTCCCGGTCGACGCCGCCGCTGCGGGTGACAGCCGCGATCCCGGTGGTGCCAAACAGCGCCTTGGTGATCGTGTCGTCCACGAACCACGACAGCTCGTCGGGCGTCAGCCGGTCGTACTGCACGACATACGCGAGCAGGGTCGGACCCACGATGCTGATGCGGACGATTTGCGGCTCGTCGATGTCGCCCGGGAGCTGCGGCCGGATGCGCGAGATGGCGTCGCGCACCTCATCCAGGGCATCCGCGACATCGCGACCGATTTCGAACTCGATGCGCGTGACGGACGTGCCCTCGTTGATGACCGAGCGAATCTTGTCGATCCCCGTGATGCTCGCCACCGCATCCTCAACGCGCCGGGTGACTTCGGTCTCGAGCTGCGACGGTGACGCGCCGGCCAGATTGATCGTGACACGAACCTCGGGCAGCGCGATGTCAGGCAACGTGGAGATTGGCAGTTGCCGCCAGCCCCACAGCCCGGCCACGCACAGCACCACGAATACCAGCGCCGCCGGCAGCGGATTGCGAATTCCCCAGAGGGACACATTCACGGCGGCGGAGCCTCTGCGGCCGCATCGACCACACGCACCTGATCGCCATCGCTGAGAAAGCCAGCGCCGGTCACGACCACGCGCTCGCTGCGCGACAGGCCACTGACAATGGGCACGAACTCACCCGCGGGCGGCCCGGCCTGCACGCGACGCTGCGCGACGCGCGACTTGTCGTCGACCACGAACACATAACTGAAACCGTCGCGCGTGACGACCGCGACGCGCGGCAGAACCTGCGCCTGCGCCTGGCCCAGCTCGACGTGCCCTTCTGCAAACATCCCGGCGCGCAAGGCGCCGGGCGCCGGCAAATCGGCGTAGATCCGGCCGGTGCGCGAGGCGGCATCGAGCGCCGGCGATACGACGCGAACCTGGCCCGCGACGACGCTGCCGTCGGGCGCGCGGACTTTGACCGGGGTTCCCGGCCTGACCCGCGCCAGATCGATGTCTGTTAGCTCGGCGCGCCACTCGAGCCGCTCGCGGCGGATCAGGCGCAGCAGTTCGGCGCTGCTGGTGACGATCTGGCCCGGCTGCACTGCACGCATCGAGATCACGCCGGCGTCCGGCGCGCGCAGCGTGGCGTACGCGAGACGCAGCCGCGCCGAGTCGCGCTCGGCGGCCGCGCTCTGCAGCCCGGCTTCGGCGCCGCTGCGGGTTGCGCGCAGTTGATCGAAGTTGCTCTGTGAAATCAGCTGCCGCTGCAACAGGGTTTCGCCGCGCGTTGCACTCGCGACCGCAAGATCGAGGTTGGCGCGCGCCTGTGCATAGGCGGCGTCGGCGCGCCTGACATCAACCTGCAGCGAACGCGTATCGAGCTGCAGCAGCGGCTGACCGGCGCGTACTTTGGCGCCGACTTCGACCAGCACCCGCTCGACCCGCAGGCCGTTCAACTCGACGCCCAGCGACATCTCCTGCCAGGCCGCCACCGATCCGGACGCGACCACATCGAGCACGATGGCACGCGTTTCGGCCTGGCCGACCGTAACGGTGAGACTCTCCTTGGGTTCGGCCGCCGCACCCCCGCCACGCCCGCAGGCGGCAACCAGCAGACAGGCCATCGAAACCGCCAGCACGCCCATCCCGGCGCGCCGCGATGCGGGTCGCTCAAGCAATAACATGGGCACCTTCCCTGGACACGACCCCGACAACATACGCAGTCGGGTCAACGCTGGCCAGTCAGACGCCCTCCGCTGTCCACTGCAGTGGCGCTAAACGCTAGACCGCCCTCGCCCCCGACCCACGCCCACCCCGCAATTCATATTCCTGCGTGCCGCGCTGGTAGATGTGATCGGTGTCGAGCGCCGCGGTCTTGGCGTACTGGAACCCGGCAGCGAGCGATTCGTAGATAGGCTCGAAGCCGCGCTGCTCTGTTAGATGAAAAAGCTCCCGGAACGATTCGATGACGAAATAGGTCGCCTGCAGGTCCGAGATCGTGTAGTCGGTGCGCATGACGCGATCGACGTTGAGGTGGATGCGATTGGGCGAACGGCCCTCGATCGAGAACACGGTCTCGGTCGGGCCCGAGAGAATGCCGGCGCCATAGATGCGCAGCTTGTCGTCTTCGAGAATCAGGCCGAATTCGACCGTGTACCAGTACAGCGCGCTCAGCGCTTTCAGGCGGTTGTACTTGAGGGCCTTCCAGCCGGCGCGGCCGTAGGCCTCCATGTAGTTCGCAAATACCGGATTCGTCAGCAGCGGCACGTGCCCGAACACATCGTGGAACACGTCCGGCTCCTGGATGTAGTCGAACTGCTCGCGGGTGCGGATGAAGTTGCCCGCCGGAAAGCGTTTGTTAGCCAGGTGGAAATAGAACACATGGTCCGGGATCAGCATCGGCACGGGTACGACTGTCCAGCCCGTCAGGCTCTTGAGCTCCTCACTGATCGCATTGAAATCGGGAACGCCACCGCGTCCGAGATTCAGGCGCTCGAGTCCATGCATGAACTCGCGGCAGGCATGCCCGGGCATCAGCTGCATTTGCCGGGCGTAGAGCTCGTCCCAGATCGCGTGCTCCGCGGTCGAGTAGCGGCGCTGCACGGGCTCGAGCCAGTCCTGGCCCAGGCCGGACGGCTTTTGCAGTGGTGCGACAAACACCGATGCCGGCAGTTCCGGGATGCGGGTGTAGTCGAATCGGTCCGTCATGATTGCTTCCACTATAACAACTGTCAGGAATACAACCCAAGCATTGAGTCACTTGGCTTTGGCATCCTGCCACTGGGATTCGTCCATGACCGCGCTGGTCTCCGGTTGTGCCTTGACGAAGGGTCCGCGCTGCTCGCGCGGCACCGGCGCGCGCCGGCTCTTGCGCCACAGGCAATAAACCGTGAGCGCGCCGGTCAGGGCGCCGAACGTCGCAAAGTAAGCCGGCGATTGGTACCGGCCCATCAGGGCGCCGCCGAGAATTGGGCCCAGTACCGCGGCAGCGCCATTCAGCAGCAACAGCGCACTGCTGGCCGCGACCATCTCGGCGGGCTCCAGCCGGTCGTTGACATGCGAGACGCCGAGCGAGTAGATCGTCAGCACCAGGCCGCTAACAAGCGCGGACAGCACCAGCAGCAGCGCGCGCGGCATGTCGGCCCACACCACCATGGAGACACTGAGCGCGGTGGCGAGCGCACACACGCCGGCGATGACGGCGCGGCGATCGAGCCGATCGGCGAGTGAGCCGATGGGATACTGCGTGACCACGCCGGCCAGGATGTTGCCGGCCATGAAGGTCGCAATGCCGGTGTTGTCCATGCCGCTCAGGCGCGCATACACGGGACCTAACGAAAAGACCATGGCCGACATCAGACCGGACATCGCAACCGCCACGACGCCGAGCGGGGACCGGCGGTAGAGCTCGCGATAGCGCACGCCGCGCGGCGTCTCGACCACCGGTGCCGGGTGCGCCGACAGCACCAGCGGCACGATTGCGAGGCAGATCAGCGCGGCAACCAGCATGAATGGCGTGTCGGTGGCCGGATTCGAGACGATCAGCAGGAACTGCGCGGCGCCGAGGCCGACATACAGCACCACCATATAGATCGCGAGCAGCCGGGAGCGGGTTGCCTGGGTCGCGCGATCGTTGAGCCAGCTTTCGGCCACCACGTAAATGCCGGCAAAACACAAGCCTGTTAGCAGGCGCATCACCGCCCAGGGCACGGGATGCACAAACACCGCCTGGAACAACGTAGCAGCCGCGGCGACCGCCGCAAATGCGGCGAATACCCTGACATGCCCGACATGCTGGATCAGGCGAGGCGCGATCGTGGTCCCGAACAGGAAGCCAACGTAGTAGCAGGACATCACGATGCCGATCGCCGCCGTTGGAAAGGCCTCGAGCGTGGCACGCACGCCGAGCAGCGTGGACTGCAGTCCGGCGCCGAGCATGAGCACACCCATGCCGAGCAGCAGTGGCCAGGCGACGGCAATGGTATTTCGAGGCATCAAGGGGTCCTTCAGTTCACAGTGGCGTGTTATTGCACGAAAAACGAGCGGACCTCTATTATGACGGCCCATGTCGAAGCTACGTAATTTGAGCATTCTGGCTCTTGTCCTGCTGGTCTGTTTGCAGGCGGCCCGGCTGGTGTTCCTGTGGCAGTTCGGTTCACTGAGCTCGCTGCTGAGCGAGGCCGGGCAGCACAGCTTCTACATCGGACTGAAATTTGACCTGCGATTGATCGCGCTGATGTTGATGCCCGCGTGGCTGCTGCTGCGCCCGGGGACTGACCCGGCGCGCGGTCGCTGGCAAGGCGCACTGGTCCTCGCCCTCGCCCTGGTCGTGTATGTCTGCGTCGTGGTGATCGGCTCGGTGGATGATCGCGGCGGCAGGCCCTGGCTGCTCGGTTTTCTGCTGCTCACCATTGTCTATCACACACGCTGCCGGGCGCATGGGCTGTCGAGTGGCCCTGAAGTGCGCTGGATCTGGGGCGCTTACAGCCTGTTCGTGGTGGGATTCGTGCTGCTGGCGTTTGCAACCGACTTCGGCTCATTCAGCTACAACCGGGTGCGTCTCAACGGCACGGTGCTGGTTTTTCTGCAGAATCCGCTGATCAGCGCGCAGATGATCTGGCAAAGCTACCCGGTCATTCCGGGTGTGCTGGCGATTGCGCTGCTGATCGCCGCGCTGCTGTGGCTGTTCGGCAGGCTGCGGGGCTGGCAGCCGCTGCCGCTCGCCCGCGGACCGCGCTGGACCGTCAACGCTGTTGTGACCATCGTGCTGTTAGCCATGATGTGGGGCAAGCAGAGTCTCTATCCGCTGCGCTGGGGCGAAGTATTCGATGGTCGCGATCGGTTTGTCGCGCAGGTTGCGCTCAATCCGGTGCTGTTCTTCCTGGAAACCCGCGTCACATCGGATCTGGGCGTGGATCTCGAAGGCGTGAAGGCAACCCACCAGGCCCTGGCCGACTATTTCGGCATTCCGAAGCGCTTCGATGCGCAGGGACTGCCGAGCCTGCTGCGCACGATCGCACCGCGGCCGCTGGTCACCGGCACGCCTAACATCGTGTTCATTCAGCTGGAAAGCCTGTCGATCTTCAAGACTTCACTGCTGGGCAACCCACTGAATCCCACGCCCTTCCTGCAGCAGCTGGCCGACCGGAGCATCTTCTTCGATCGATTCCATGTGGTCATGGAAAACACCAGCCGCTCGATGTTTGCCACATTGTTTGGAATTCCGGACGTCAGCGGCCTCGACTGGAACGCAACCCGGAATCCGTTGTTAGTGGAACAGTACTGCCCGCTCAACACGCTGAACGAATATGAGAAGTATTATTTTCTGGGTGGCAGCGCGAACTGGGCGCAGATCCGCGCGGCGCTGAAGAACAACATCGCCGGGCTCAAGATTTTCGAAGAAGGCAGCTATCGCGCTTCGATTGTCGACGTGTGGGGAGTCGCGGACGTCGACCTGTTGCTCGAAGGCGGCGAGAAACTGCAGCAGGCACGGCGGCCCTATTTCGCGTATTTCCAGACCAGCGGCAATCATCCGCCTTTCACGATTCCGCCCAACCTGCCCGACTTCCAGACAGTCGAGGTGCCGCAGGCCGATCTTGCCGCGAAGGATTTCGCCAGCATCGAAGAATTCAACGCGGTGCGATTGATGGACTACAGCCTGAAGAAGTTCTTTGCGGCCCAGGAACGAACGGCTGATTATCTGAACACGGTCTACGTGCTGTGGGCCGACCATGGCATTTCCCGCGGCACAACGGACACGCGCTTCGCGTCGGTGCCGCTGGCCATCCACCGGATTCCGGCCTTGATCTATGCCCCCGGCTTCATCAAGACCGGCCGACGGGTTTCGAGTGTCGCATCGCAGATGGATATAATACCCACCGTCATGAGTTTGTTAGGCAGGACCACCGTTACGCAGACGCTCGGCAAGGACGCACTTGATCCACGCTATGCAACGCTGGGCGGCGCGTTCACCTTCAGCACCTGGCAGCGTCCGCCGACGATCGGTTTTATCCAGGAGCAGAACTACCTGGTGCACAATCCGGATGGCAGCACATTCCTGTTCGACCTGCAGGCGAAAACCGAACAGGACAACGCCGCCGCACAACCGCAAAAGACCCGTGAATTGACGCAATTGGCGCAGGGATTTTACGCCTGGAGCCGCTATCTCATGGAGCACAACAAGACTCCGGTCCGCCCTGCGCCATGAACCGCCCGCAATTCCAGCTGCTGGCCGGTTGTTTGTTAGCACTGCTGCTATTCATCGCAGGCGTGCTGGCGGTGGGATGGCCCTTACAGGTTCGCGTGGATGCCCCGCGACTGGGAATGCCGGTCATCGATCAACCGGGCGCGAAGATGGAAGTTCGCCTGGCGACCAGCCTGCCCCTGATGCTGCCCGAGCTGCAATTGTCGCTCGACGGACCGGGCGGCGTTGCACCCCTTGAGCTAACAGCCAGCCGCTGGGATGGCGCCGTCGCGGTGCTCACGGTAGTGCTGCCGGCCCTGCCGGACGGCGCCTACGCGCTGCGCCTGAAGACCCCGACACAAGTCCTGCAGCTGCCAAAGGCGGTGTTCCTGCGCAGCAGCTGGCCAGAGACATTGCGGCTGGTGCAGATTGCCGATCTGCCCCCGCCGGGGTACGAGCCACTGATGCGGCAATTTGTCGCTGAAATGCGCGTCAGGAAGCCCGATGCGGTGTTAGTGACCGGTGACATCAACTACGAGGGTGCGGCATCGAATATCCAGTTCATTTACTCGCAACTGGCGCAGCTCGACGCGCCGGTCATCATGACCGCGGGCAATCATGAACGCACCGCCTGGCATCGCTACCTGCGGGTTTTCGGCGCGCGCGATCAACGCACCAACTTTGGCCCGCTGGCGATCCTGAGTCTTGATAGTGCGCACGGTCGCGACGCGCTGACCCCCAGCATGTTTCGCTGGCTGCAGCATGAGCTGGCACACCTCGATGGACGTACGCCGTTGGTACAGCTTCATCATCCAGTTTTTTCACCCGGCGCGACCGCGGTACCCGAGGCGGGCGGCACGGGCGGATACCTGCATGGCTTCCGCCGGGCATTTATCGAACTGTGCCGGCAATACGGCGTTGCCATTGTATTGAGCGGGCACTGGCATCAGGACGCCGTGTACGACAGCAGCGGCAAGTTCCGCGCCGACCGTGTGGACTTCCCGGGCACCAAGTTCGTGGTCACGACAGCGCTCGGCGCTGGCGTGCGCCAGGTGTTCGCGGATAGCGGCACCAAGAACGGCTATCGCTGGATTGAGTTCACCGGCGGAAAGCTCGGCGCTTACAGCTCCGATCCGCGCAATCCCGTGCCGTCCACGGCCCTGGGCTCGCCATGAACATCGCGACCTGGCTGTTCCTGTATCTGGCAGGCCTGATGGACGCGGCGATTCGATACCGGTTTTCGCTGGATCACGATGGTTGGTCTGCGGCGCTGGTCCTGCTGCCGTTAGCACTGCTGGCCGTGCCACGACCACCGCAGCCATCGGTCCGTTGGCTCGGCCTGCTCATCACGCTGGGCTGCAGCGTCGCCTTTGCGCGCAGTGTTAGCCTCGATTTCTGGGACACCGAGCGTCTTGATCTGGCGTTACTGGTCGCGGGCATTGGACTCGGCAGTTTGCTCACGGTTCGCGAATCCGGCGCAACCCCGGCATGGCAGGTCGCAGAATGGGGGGTGGTCAGCCTCGGCTGGCTGCTGGCGCTCTGGCACCCCTTCGCACCCTGGATGGCCCTCGCACCGGCAGCGGCGTTAGCTTTGCTGCCATCTTCACCAGCGGCGGCCGGCCAGAAGGTCGGCCAGACGGCCGGCCTGTCGCCCGCCTGGCTCTTGTTCTGGATCGGCATGGCGGTGTCGAAACCCTGGTGGGACTCCGATACCTGGGGCGCCCTGGGCGTCGGGCTGTGGGCGCTGGCGGTGGCCATCACCTGTCTCCCGAGGATTCGTGAGCTGCGGCTGCCGTTTCCACTGGCATCGCTGGCGCTGGTTCCTTTGCTCTATCCCTGGCTGCCGGTCTGGATCTGGGCGCCGCTGCTCGGGCTGCTGAGCGGCTGGGCACTGCAGCGATCGGCCCGAGCCTGGCATCGCGCTGCGGGCTATGCGCTGTTAGTCGGGCTGCTGCTCTCCTACGGACTGCACAGCAACCTGCAGTGGTTCGGGCTGTGGGTCTGGGGTCGCACTTGAGTGCCACCGATCATCAGCGACGCTAACAAAGCGCAGATCGAGCTGTGGAACGGCCGCGTCGGCGAGAAATGGGCCGCGCTGCAGATCAGCCTCAGCGCGATGCTCGCGCACGCGACGGCGGAGCTGAAGGCGCGGGTCGGATTGGTCGCCGGCCAGCGCGTACTTGATATCGGTTGCGGCGCGGGCGAGACCTGCGCGATCTGGCTGGCGGGCGGTGCCGACGTGACCGGCGTCGATGTCTCCGGGCCGATGCTCGCCGCAGCCGCGGAGCGCACCCAGGGCAAGGCCCGGCTGCTGCATACGGACGCGTCAACCTGGCGGAGCGAGGTGCCTTTCGATCTCGCCGTGTCGCAATTTGGGTTGATGTTCTTTGCCAATCCCGACGAGGCTTTTGCGACGATTGCCGCGAACCTGCGGCCCGGCGGGCGGCTGTTGTTCACGTGCTGGCGCTTCGAGTCCGAGAATCAGTGGGTGACCACGCCGATGGACGCGATCAGGCCGCTGCTCCCCGAGGCGCCGCCACCGGTGCCGCATGCGCCGGGTCCGTTTGCGCTGGCCGACAGCGCGCGCCTGCGGGGCATTCTCGAGCGCGCTGGATTTACGGACATCGCGATCAACCCCTTTGATTTCCCGGTCTGCCTGACGACCGACGGCGGCGTCGAGGCAGCGGTCCGCATGGCAATGCAGATCGGCCCGTCGGGCTCGGCGCTCGGCGAGACCAGCAAGGAGACCCGGGCGTTAGCCGCGGAGCACCTCGCTGCGGCGCTCGCCCCGCATCACAGGAACGGTCGGGTCACGCTCAGCGGTGCACTGTGGATGGTCGAGGCCGTCGCCACTGGACCGACGCCGATTCGCAGCTCATGATTGCGGCGGGTATCCAGGTCGAGGACGATGGCCAAACCTGCTTCTAAGAAGCCTGCTTCCAGGAAGAATGCGACCGGACCGCAGCGCCCCCGGCAGCGCGTGGCCAAGGGGCGGCGGCCGCTGTTCATGCGCGATCCGGATGTCGACAAGTTGCTGGCCATGATCATGGCCATGACCGGCGAAATCGCGCTGCTGCGCGGCCGGCTCGACACGCACGAACGCCTGCTCGCGGCGGGCAAGCCCGTGACGCCCGAAACGATCGAGTCTTTCCTTCCCGACGCCGCCAGCGAGGCGGCGCGCGAGGCGCAGCGCCAGGCCATGCTGACGCGGGTGTTCCGGATCCTGGCAGTTGCGGAAACGCAGCCGCAGCAACCCGACATCAGCAAACTGGTCGATGATGCGATCAAGAAAAGCGGCTAACAGGGGTATCACCATGGCTGACCGATCCACGCACGCGATGTTTCCGGACGCGACGCACGATGAGCAGGTGCTGCAGGATTTCATCAAGTCGCTGCGCATCTACGCGTCGCGTAACTTCCATGCTAACAACCGCGCGCTGCTGAAAGACAGGATCGAACCGCAGCTGCGTCGCAAGCAAGGTGCGCGCGCGCCGAGCCGCAAGGCGCTGCGTGAAGCCTTCGGGCGCGAGCCGACCTATCGCTGGTACAGCGCGATGCTGCGCACCACGCAGGAAATGCTCTACGACACCGTGGGCCCGAGCATCGAGCGCCAGCTGCCGGACCTGATCGAGCGTTCCAACGCCCTGCGCGGACGCCTGGGATCGTTGCAACTGGATCCCGACATGCCGTTGCCACGCTACTTCGAGGCGATCGACTATCACTGCAAGCCCGGCAGCTATCAGCAGGAGCTAACAGCGGACGATGTGTTTCCGGGCGCGGAATTCGATCGTACTTATCGCCTCTACTCGATGGGCAGCTATGGCCCGGACCTCGACGGCCAGGGCCGTCAGCTCATCGAGTGGATCCAGAGCCGCTACCCCGATCTCGCGCCCCGCAAGATACTGGATCTCGGCTGCACGGTCGGGCATTCGACACTGCCCTACGTCGACGCCTTTGGCCCGACCACCGAAGTCCACGCGGTCGATGTATCAGCGCCCTGCCTGCGCTATGGCCATGCGCGCGCTGTCGCGATGGGCAAGGCGGTGCATTTCAGCCAGCAAAATGCCGAGCAGTTGAATTTCCCCGACGGCTCGTTCGATCTCGTGGTCTCGCATGCGCTGCTGCACGAGACCTCGCACAAGGCCATCCGCCGCATTTTCAAGGAAGCGCACCGCGTGCTCAAACCGGGCGGCGTCATGGCGCACCTGGATTCCATCAGCAAGGACAGCCATTACGATCGGTTCTTCAGCGAGTGGATGGCGCACTTCAACAACGAGCCGTATCTCGGCTCGCTGCAGGACGAGGATTTTGCGGCGATCTGCAAGCAGGCCGGTTTCGCCGCGTCGCAATGCCGGTTCGAGCCGACCGTGGCGCAGAACTACGGTGGCGGCGCAAAGACCGACGCGCCGGTGTTCGCCTTCATGGTGATTGCGGCACGCAAGACGGCCTGACCGACCCTGTTGAACCCAACCCGACCGGGCGCAAAGAGGGCGGGACGCATTGTTAGCACGCTGCCGCCGCCGTGCTCCACGCCGGGCCGGTGCCCGCACGCATTACGCCGTCCCTGCCGATCGTGATCGCATTGATCCGGCCATAGGGAGTGGCGCCGGGCGTCTCGCCCTGAACCACCACCTCGTGTCCCAGGCGAGCGAGGCCGTCGCGCACCTCCTGCGGGATGCGCGGATCGACATAGGTTTGCTGGCCCTGGCAATGCACGCGCGGCGCATCGGTGGCGGCCTGGGGGCCGAGGCCGAAATCGACCGCGTGCAGGAAGGCGTGGAGGACACCGGTCGTGATCCGGTAGCCGCCGGAGCCGCAGCCGGCGAAGACGGCGCGCCCGTCCTTCGCCGCCACCAGGGACGGCGCGGCGAAGATCGGCATCTTGCCGGGCTTGATGCAGTTGGCCTGATCGGGCCGCGGGTCGAAATTCTGCATGGAGTTATTGAGCACGACGCCCGTACCGGGCACGCGCATCAGCGAACCGAAGCCGCTCGTCAGGCTGGTGATCAACGCGCAGACATTGCCCTCGGCATCGGCCGAAGCCATCTGGGTGGTTCCCTCGAGCCGGGCAAAACCGGGCGTGTCGCGGATGCGTTTCGGGCGCTCCGCCGTGGCGTCGAAGGGCCAGGGATCTCCGGCGCGCACCGGTCGCGGCAACGCGCGGTCGAGCGCCAGGCCGGCTGCGCGCGCGCGTCCGAAACCGGCGCTGGCCAGTCCCTCGACGGGGCTCTTCTCGAAATCCGGATCGCCGTAATGGGTCATGCTGTCGGTGAAGCCGCAGGCCAGCGCCTCGGCGACGAGATGGCGGTAAGCCAGACTGTCGCGCCCGAGGCGCTTGAGGTCGAAGGTGTTGAGGATGTTCAGCGCCTCGTAGGTCACCTGGTCATAGGCAGTGACGTAGCCGAGGTCGCGATAGCGGGCCGGGCGCTCCTCGAGAATTCGCGTGCGATAGGCCCCCAGATCCTGGGCCGTGAGGATGCCGCCCGCTTCGATGCAGGCGCGTTCGATCGCCGCCGCGACCGGTCCTTCATAGAAGCCGCGCTTGCCCTCGGCCGCGATGCGCCGCAGCGTGCGTGCCAGATCGGTGCCGTCCAGCCGGTCTTCCGAACCGGCCGGCAGGCCGTCGCGCAGCAGCCACCCCGCGATCTCGGGGAGCGTGCGGATCCTGGCGAGCCGGTTGGTGATGGCCAGTTGCAGCGACCACGTGACCGGGACTCCGGCTTCGGCTGCGGCGATCGCCGGCTCGAGGACCTGGGCGAGCTTCAGGCGCCCGAACATCGCATGGGCGTCGCAAAGCCCGGCGACCGCGCCGGGGACCGCGGGGGCGAGTGGCCCTTCCTCGGCTCGCATCCCGATGGTGTACGGGAAGCCGTAGTACTTCAGCGGCTTGGTGCGGTCGATCTCGAACATGTCGGGGCGCGCCGCGCCGGGCGCGCGGACGTAATGATCGAAAGTGACGAAGCGCTTCTCGCGGCCCAGCCAGACAGCGAGGCGGCCATAGCCGCCGATGCCACAGTTGACCGGCTCGACCACGAAGCCCACGAAGGCGGCGGCGACCAGCGCGTCGATCGCATTGCCGCCCGCCTGAATCATCGCGATGCCCGCCGCCGCCTCGGCCTCGTGGCCGCCGGTGACGATTCCGTGCGTCCCCGCGATTTCGCTGCGTGTGGCGACGCTTTCGCTCACGGTCACGGCGAGCGAGCCGCCACCACCACGCTTGACCGTCGCGGTCTCGCCGCCCTCTGCGCTGCGCGCCAGTGACATGGTGGCTGCGGTCGATGCCGAGACGCCGACAAACTCACGCCTGTTCATTGTTCGCCCCCTGCTGCCGGATTTATATGGCCAGCAGCGCGTCCGGAAAGCAAGCGAAATCTGGACGCCATGGATGGCGCTGATGTCAATTCGCGGTCGCGGGACTGCTGATCGTCGAGCGGCTGCAGCGCCGGAGACGCGGCATCTGACGCTTGCGTTGCTGGATGAACTTGCAAAACCCCAGGGCCGCCTGCGCCGACCCCGCGCCGCTACGCAATCGGTCCGTCAGTTCTGATCGCCGCGTAATTTCTCGTTAGCCACGGCGAGATTCTTCTGGGCCTCTTCGTAAAACATGGGCGACGCGGTCAGGGCCTTCGAGAAGTACTCCCGGGCATCGCGATACTCTTTTTTTCTCAGCAAAAGAGTTCCGATTTCATTGTAGGCGTGCGCGGCATCCATGACCGTGACCAGGCTT
>DAIQQI010000015.1:0-20067 GCA_036786925.1 Steroidobacteraceae bacterium | reverse complement strand
AGAGCCCATGACGCGCGAACAGCTGGCGAAATTCACGCTGCTGACAAAATCGCTGGACGAAAAAGGTCTGCGCATCCAGACCAGCATCGGCAATTCCGCCGGCACGCTGCTGTGGCCCGAGGTCCGCGGCGACTGGGTGCGTCCGGGCCTGGCGCTCTACGGCGTTTCGCCGCTGGCTGACAAACTGGGCGCCGACTTCGGGCTCAAACCGGTGATGACGCTGGACGCTGCGGTGATCGCGGTGCGGCAGGTGCGGCGCGGCGAGACAGTGGGCTACGGCGGCGCCTGGCGCGCCGACCGCGACAGCATCATCGCCATCATCGCGGCCGGCTACGGCGACGGCCTGACGCGGCAGCTGCCGTCGGGTACCCCGATCATGATCGATGGCCACGCGGCGAAACTCACGGGCCGCGTGTCGATGGACATGATTGCGGCCGACGTTACCGAGCTAACAAATGTGGCCGTGGGAAGCCGCGCCCAGTTGTGGGGGCCGCTGTTGCCGGTCGAGACGATCGCGAAATTCGCCGGCACCATCCCGTACGAAATCGTATGCGGCGTCAGCCAGCGCGTGCCGCTGGAAATTGCCTGAATCGACGCCGCGCGGCGCTCAGTTATCCAGCGTCGCGTGCGTGCGGCGCGCGAGCAGCGCATAGGCCGCCGGCACCACAAACAGCGTCAGGAATACCGCGATCAGCGTGCCGAAAAACACCACAACGCCGATCGGCCGGCGCTGTTCGGCGCCGGCACCGCTGGCGAGCACGAAGGGCAGTGCGCCGAAGGCCGTGCACAGGCTGGTCATCAAAACTGGTCGCAACCGCGCGCCCGCCGCTTCGACGATGGCGGCGCTGAATTCGCGCCCGCGCGAGCGCAGCTGGTTGGTGAACTCGACGATCAGCACGCCATTCTTGGCGGCGATGCCGATCAGGATCACGACGGCGATCTGGCTGAAGATGTTGATCGACAACCCGAAGGCCTTCAGACCTAACACAGCGCCGATCAGCGCCAGCGGCACCGTGGTGATGATCACGAGCGGATGCACGAAACTCTCGAACTGCGCGGCCAGCACGAGGTAGACAATTGCCAGTGCGAACAGGATCGTGATGTAGATCTGGCCGCTGCTGCGCTTGAAGTCCGCCGACTCACCGTCATACATCAGGGTCGCGCTGGCAGGCAGTTCGCGGTGCACCGTGCGTTCGAACCAGTCGAGCGCCGTGCCGAGCGAATATCCAGGAGCCAGTCCGGCGCTCATCGTGATCGAGCGCTGGCGGTTGAAGCGCGTGAGTGCCAGAGGACCGGAAGTCTCCACCAGGTTCGTGATGTTAGCCAGCGGTACCAGCTGCCCGGTCCGGGACGATCGCACCGCAAGACGATCGAGATCGGTCGCGGTTGCACGCGCATCGCCCGGCAGCTGCAGCACCACGTTGTATTCGCGGCCACGGTCGATATAGGTCGTGACTATGCGCGACGCCAGCAGCGTTTCAAGCGCGCGCCCGACCGACTGCAGCGACACGCCGAGTTCCGCGGCGCGGTTGCGATCGATACTGATGCGGATCTGCGGCTTGCGATCCTTGTAGTCGGTGTCGACGAACTCGAGGCCGCGATTCGCGCTGGCGAGCTGCAACAGGGTGCGTGACCAGTCGGCAAGCTGCTCGTAATCCGGCCCGCCGACCACGACCGTTACCGGACGGCCGAAGCTGCGACGACCCAGCGCGCCTGGCGCGCTGAAGGAATAGCGCAAGCCGGGAATATCGCTCAGGCGTTTCTGCAGCGAGGCGATGATCTGGCGCGAATTCCGTTTTCGTTCGTGCCAGTCGCGTAGGACGACCACGATGCGCGCCACGTTGACGTCGCCGGACGTGCCGAGGTTCGCCGGCAGGCGCGTAAAGATTCGCTGCACGTCGCCCGAGTCCAGTTCGGGCATGACGGCCCGCTCGACTTCCGCGGTCTTCAGGTCCATCGCGGCGAAGCTCGTGCCTTCCGGCGCGGTGAAGTTGACGATGACGCGGCCGGAATCGGCGGTCGGCGAAAATTCGTTCGGCAGGCTGAGGAAGACGGCGCCGGTCCCGGCAACCAGCAGCAGCGCCGCGCCCAGGACCCGGCCCGGATGCCGCACTACGCGACCTAACAGGCCGGCATATCGCGCTGCCAGCCGGCGGAAGGCATCATCGACGCGGTGCGCCAGCGAGCCGGTGTGTACGCCGTCCTTTTCGATGCGCGCGGCCATCATCGGCGTCAGCGTCAGCGACACCAGTGCGGAGAACAGCACGGCGCCCGCGACCGTGAAGCCGAATTCGCGGAACAGGCGGCCAAGATCGCCGGGCAGGAAGGAAATGGGCACGAACACCGCCACCAGCGTCGCCGTGGTCGCGAGCACCGCGAAACCGATCTCGCGGCTGCCGCTGACCGCGGCTTCCCGCACCGGCTTGCCCATGTCGACATGCCGATGGATGTTCTCGAGCACCACGATCGCGTCGTCAACCACCAGGCCGACGGCCAGCACCAGTCCTAACAGAGTCAGCACGTTGATCGAATACCCGAAAGCGAACATCACCAGCCCCGCGGCGATGATCGACACCGGGATGGTCACGGCCGGGATCAGCGTCGCGCGCAGGCTGCCGAGGAAGCAGTAGATGATCAGCAGCACCGACGCAAAGGAAAACCCGACTGCGATCAGGATTTCGCGCAGCGCGGCCTCGATCGCCACGCCGTTGTCGACGTTGACGCTGAGATTCGAGCCGGGCGGCAGCGAATCCTGCAGGCGATCCTTCTCGGCGCGCACGCCGTGCACGACGTCCAGCGTGTTAGCTTTCGACTGCGCCTCGATGGCAATGCCGACTGCGGTGCGGCCGTTGGAGCGCACCAGGGAGCGCTCCGACTCGGCCTCGAGCCGGACATCGGCAACCTCGCCGAGCGTTGTCAGGTGACCGTCGACCGAGCGCGCAATGACCAGCTGCTTGAAGTCCGCGGGCGTGTTGAGCCCGACCTCGGTGCGCAGCGTAAATTCGCGGGTCTGTGATTCCAGCCTGCCCGCGGGCAATTGCAGGTTTTCGCGCCGCAGGCTGTCCTCGATGTCAGTCACGGCGAGGCCGCGCGCGGCCAGCGCGTTGCGGTCGATCCAGATGCGCATTGCCGGCCGGCGCGCACCCATCAGGCTGACGCGCGCTACGCCCGGTACGGTCGCGAAGCGATCAACCAGGTTGCGGTCGGCGTAATCGGACGCCTCGAGGGCATTCATGTTAGGCGCGTTGAAGGCCAGGTACAGCACCGGGTCGGTGTTCGAATCTGCCTTGAGGATTTCCGGCGGGTTCGATTCCTCCGGCAGCTGTGCCACGATGCGGCTGACACGATCGCGGACGTCGCTGGTCGCGGAGTCGATGTTGCGGTCGATGTCGAACTCGATGCGCACTTCGGATCGTTCGTCGACGCTGCTCGAGTCGATCTTGAGCATGCCTTCGATGCCGGACACCGCATCTTCGATGGTTTGCGTGACGCGTGTTTCGATGACCGACGCGGAGGCGCCGACATAACGGGTCGACACCGTGACGACGGGGCGGTTGACATCCGGGTATTCGCGGATCGGCAACTGGCGCAGCGCGACCAGTCCGAAAATGACCAGCAGCAGGCTGATGACGGTGGCCAGTACCGGCCGCCGGACCGAGATTTCAGCGATTCGCATGGTCGCCGGTGGTGACGCGCCGTACGCGACTGCCGTCGCGCAGGGATTGTGTGCCCTCGCTGACCACCAGCTCGCCGAGCTGCGGGCCATCGAGGATTTCCGCCACGCCGACCTGCCTGCGGCCGACGCGGACTTCGCGTTTGGTCACCGTATCGCCAGGCCGCAGCGTGAACACATAGGTTCGGCCCTGTTCGGGAACGACGGCGGACTCCGGCACGACCCGGGCGGTCACGTCCGGCCCGGACAAGGCCACAGACATGAACATGCCGGGCCGCAGCAGGCCGTCCTTGTTAGGCAGCCGGGCGCGCACGCGAATCGCGCGTGATACCGGATCGACACGCGAGTCGATGTCGCTGACGACGCCCATGAACTCGCGCCCGGGCAGGCCTACGGCATTGGCTGCGATCTGGCGGCCCACCGCCAGCAGGTAAAGCTGGGTTTCAGGTACGGTGAACTCGAGCTTGATGACCGAGACGTCGTCCAGCGTGGTGATGACTGTGCCCGGTGTCACCAGGCCGCCGACGCTGACCCGTTGCAGGCCCGCGCGGCCGGCAAACGGCGCGCGGATGACGTTGTTGGCGAGGCGCGCCTGTGCCAGCTGGTAGTTGGCCTCGGCAGCGTCGCGGGCCGATTCGATTTGCTCGAGCTGCGCCTGCGACAGCACGCTGCTGGTCGCCAGTTCGCGGCTGCGGCGGTATTGGCGGCGGCTTTCAGACAGCGCCGCCTCGGCGGCCCGCAAGGTCGCGGCGGGTTCGGCGCTATCCAGTCGTGCAAGCACTGCGCCACGCGCGACCTGCTTGCCTTCCGCAAAGCCGATCGCGGTGATGGTATTAGTGACCTTGGCGGTGATTTCGACCGATTGGTTGGCCATCGTGGTGCCGACCGCGTTGACCTGTTCGGCAAAGCGTTGCGCAACCACCGGCACGGCACTCACCACGGTGGCATCATCGCGCCCGCCCGCCGCCGCGCCCTGCGCTGCATCGTCCCTGGCGCAGGCGACCAGGACGCAGGCTGCAATGAACCCCAATGAAATTCGGGTAATTGTTCTTATTGTGAGTCGCATCGGGCCTGCACTGCGCCGTTATATGACCCTCATCTTACAGGGCCGTGACAGCGCGCAGCGGGCCGGCTCAGGTGTGGAAAAAGCCCATCTTGACGCCGGCGAGCTCCAGCACGTCATTGTCCTTGAGCTTGTGCGCAGTCGCGCCCAGCTCTTCGCCGTTGACCTTGGGTGGCGACTGGTCCTTGGCGCTTTCCACATGGATCAGGAAGTAGCCTTCCTGGCGCCGCGTAATGGCGGCCACCTGCACGCCCGGGCGGCCCAGCGTTGTTAGCGCCTTGACCAGTTCCAGTTCGCGGCCGGCAAACTGCCCGGACAGCACCTGCAGCTTGGCCTTGCGAATCGCGAGCTGGCTCTCGGCCACCGCGCGCCGGTCGCCAGCGCCATTGGCCTTGTTGCCGGTCGCGGCGCCACGCGCATTGTTCTGCGAATCGACGCGCGCTTCGGCGCGGCGAATCATGTCCACCGGACGCGCCGATGGCTGGATCACCATGGTCTTTTCGAATTCGTCCTGTTGCTGGTCGTCTTCGACGTAACGCAGCTGATGATGGCCAATGGTGACAATGTCACCATGCTGCATCGCGTGTTTCTTGATCAGCTTGCCGTTGACATAGGTGCCGTTGGTGCTGTTCAGGTCCTCGAGAAATGAATCGTTGAGGATGTTGATGATCAGCGAATGATGGCCACTGACCGCCGGATTATCGATCCGGATGTCATTGTCCTGGAGGCGGCCGATGGTATACCGCTCCTTGTTCATCGTGTACTCGGCCGTTGTCTGGCCATCGAGGCTCAATATCAGCCTGGACATAGATTTTGTTCAGCCCTGTAAGCGTCAGGAAAACCAGCGAAGCACTTTATCCATCACGCCCCGACGTGCGGGGAAGGACTCCATGACCTGTGCCATGAGCACAGATATGTTATCCCGGCCCCCGTTATCGTTGGCCAGTTGGATCAATTGCTTAGCGACCGTGTCTAGGTTAGCACCAAAGGTGTTAACGGTTAAGTGTATGTCGGCGTCCTCCACCATGTCCGACAGCCCGTCTGAACATATGATGTAGCGGTCGCCTTTCTGGACCACGTCTTCCTGGATTTCGACCTCGACCGTCGGCTCGACGCCCAGTGCCCGGGTGACATAGTTCTTGTTGGCGGCCCGCTGGGCTTCTTCAGGGGAGTAAAACCCCCGGTCCACCAGCTCCTGCAACAGCGAGTGGTCGGATGTGACCTGCTCCAGCTTGCTGCCCCGGACGCGATACATGCGCGAATCCCCGACGTGGGCGATGGTCACGCGGTCGTCGTAGAACAGGGCGCCGACCACCGTGGTGCCCATGCCCTCGCATTGCGGCTGGGTCTTGGCGGTCTGAAAGATTACCTTGTTAGCCCGCAGCACCGCATCGCGCAGCACGATGCTGCGGCGGGTGAGGCCGGTGGCCTGATCCAGGGCGCTCAGGTCCTCGCGATCAGCCGAATCGCGCACCAGGTTGACGATGGTTTTGACCGCAATGCCGCTGGCGACCTCGCCTGCGTTATAGCCGCCCATGCCGTCGGCGAGCACCATCAGCCCCAGATCTGCATCAAAGGCGATGGTGTCCTCGTTGTGCTCGCGGACCTTGCCGGTATGGCTCTGCCCCACGAGTTTTACTTTAGAGCGCAGGCTCACGACGGCTGCCTTCCTAGGTTGTCGGCTTCAAAAATCAAACAAGCAGCGCCATTCTAATCCTGACCGAGGCTTGCCATAACGTAGCATTGCGGTCCCGATATGGCCAAAATCAACACCCGTTACGTATGCAGCGCCTGCGGCGGCGACTCGCCCCAATGGCAGGGTCAATGTCCCGCCTGCGGTGATTGGAACACTTTGACTGCCTTGAGAGGTGTGACGGCCGACACAGTCTCGGCGCAGTCTCGCGTGGCACGCCGCACCGGCGCCATTGCGCTGCAGGGGCTGGCATCCCCGTCGCAGGCCGGCCCGCCGCGCCTGGCGTCGGGTTTTGCGGAGCTCGATCGGGTCCTGGGTGGTGGCTGGGTGCCCGGAGGGGTCGCCTTGATCGGCGGTGACCCCGGCATCGGCAAGTCAACCCTGCTGTTGCAGGTGGCTGCCCAGGTCGCCGGCCAGGCGCCGGTCTGGTATGTGTCGGGCGAAGAATCGGTCGAGCAGCTGCGCCTGCGTGCCCGGCGCCTCGGCTTGCTGGGGCAGGGGCCACTCGAGCGCCTGACACTGCTGTGCGATCACGATCTCGATGCCGCGCTCGCCGAGGCGGCGAAGGCGCCGCCGGCACTGATGATCGTCGATTCCATCCAGACGGTTGAAACCGCCGCCGGGCAGGGCGCTGCCGGGGGCGTTACGCAACTGCGCGAGTGCGCATCGCAGATCGTGCGCTTTGCCAAGTCGAGCGGCACCACCGTGGTCATGATCGGCCACGTCACCAAGGACGGCGCACTGGCCGGTCCGCGGGTACTCGAGCATGTCGTCGACGTGGTGCTGTATTTTGCCAGCGACAGCGGCAGCCGTTACCGACTGGTCCGCGCGACCAAGAATCGTTACGGCGCGATCGCGGAAACGGCTTTCTTTGTCATGCAGGCCGAGGGCCTGCGCGAGGTGCGCAACCCCTCGGCGATTTTTCTCGCCCGTTCCACCGAGGCTGCGGCCGGCAGCATCGTGCTGGTCAGCTGGGAGGGCGGGCGGCCGCTGCTGGTCGAGGTACAGGCGCTGGTGGATCCGACGCGTTTTGCCAATCCGCGGCGCGTCGCTGACGGCATCGACAGCAACCGCATCAGCATGCTGCTGGCGGTGCTGCATCGTCACGGCGGCTACTCGCTGGCTGATCACGATGTGTTCGCCAACGTGGTCGGCGGCCTGACCCTGCGTGATACCGGCAGCGATCTGCCCTTGCTGTTAGCCATGGCGTCGAGTTTTCGTGACCGGGTGCTGCCCGCGGACCTGTGCGCGTTCGGCGAGGTTGGACTGAGCGGTGAACTTCGGCCTGTGGCCTACGGCGAGGAGCGCCTGCGGGAGGCGGCAAAGCAGGGGTTCCGGCGTGCGCTGGTGCCGGCGGCCAATGCGCCGCGGCAGCCCATCGAGGGCCTGACGGTGCTGCCGGTCGCGCGCATCAGCGAGGCGCTGCGCGCGGTCCTGTAGCGCCGCCGCGCAGGTTGTTAGCTCGCAGCAGCCTTGTCGACTTCGCGGACGCGCACCGCGCGTATCGCATTGTCAGACACCTGCAGCACCTCGTACTGCAGCGCGCCGAGGCGCAGCGTCACGCCGGGCTGCGGAATGGTTTCCAGGCGCTCCAGCAACAGGCCGTTCAGCGTCTTCGGGCCATCGGTTGGCAGTTGCCAGCCGAGCGCACGATTGAGCGCGCGGATCGTGGCGCTCGCATTGATGACCCACTCGCCGTTAGGCTGCCGGCGCACGTCCTTGTGGGTCACGGTGGCCGGATCGGTCGTGAACTCGCCGACGATCTCTTCCAGGATGTCCTCCAGCGTGACCAGCCCCTGGATGTCGCCGTATTCGTCGACGACGAAGGCGAAGCGGCGCCGGTTACGCTGGAAATTTCCGAGCTGCAGCATCAACGAGGTTCCGACCGGCACGAAGTACGGTTCGCGCGAGCGCGCCAGTTCCTCGAGCTGTTCGCGGTCCAGCGTGCCGCGCGCCAGGCTCTGCGCGACGCGCTTCATGTGCAACAGTCCGACCATGTCGTCCATGTCGCCCTGGTAAACCGGCAGCCGGGTGTGCGGCGTCTGGCGCAATTGTTCGAGGATATCCTCCCAGTCATCCTCCAGATCGATGCCGGCGATTTCCTGGCGCGGAATCATGATGTCGGTGACCGTGAGGCGCTCGAGATCGAGAATCGACAGCAGCATCTGCCGGTGGCGCTGCGGAATCATCGGACCGGCTTCTGCCAGGACCGTGCGCAACTCATCTGAAGACAGCGCATTGCCGCTGCCGCGCAATCCCTTGGCGACGCCGAACAGGCGCAGCAATGCGTACGCGGCCCCGTTCGCGAGCAGTACGCCGGGTCGTGTCAGCCAGACCAGCACCCGGTACGGCCACGCACTTGCGAGGGCCATCCTGTCGGCATGTAATGCCGCGTAGATTTTCGGCGCCAGCTCGCAAACTACCAGCATCACAATTGGCACGACCAGGGTCGGGAACACGATCGCCCACTCCTTGCCGGTGCGCAGCGCCAGAATGGCGGCGATGGTTACTGCGCCTGCGGACGCGAGCGTTAGCACGATCAGATTGGCGCCGAGCCAGTCGTCGGGTTTGGACAGCAGGTCATCGAGCAGCTTGGCGGTCCGCTCGCCTTTCTCGGCGCGGCTGCGGATGCGATAGCGGTTGGCCGACAACATCGCCACCTCGGTGCCCGAGGAGAATGCGACCAGGGCCAGCAACGCCAGCAAAATGACCAACAGGATCAGGGTGGGCAGGTCTTGCACATCTTCACTTTAGCAGCGCGCATCAACCCAGCGGCGGGTGCCGCTAGAATAGCGCCATGTTCGACCAACTGACGTCCCGCCTCGGCCGGGCGGTACAAAACCTGCGCGGCAAGGGCCGTATATCCGAGGAAAACGTCGGCGACACGCTGCGCGAAGTGCGCATGGCGCTGCTGGAGGCCGACGTCGCGCTGCCGGTGGTCAAGTCCTTCATCGATGCGGTCAAGGCCAGGGCGCTGGGCGCCGAGGTGGCCAGCAGCCTGTCCCCCGGGCAGGAGTTCATCGGCATCCTGCACCGCGAGCTGATCGCGCTGATGGGCGGCGCGCGCGAGGGGTTCGAACTGCGCGCGCAGCCGCCGTTTGTCATTCTGTTAGCCGGCCTGCAGGGCGCCGGCAAGACCACGACCGCGGCCAAGCTCGCGCGCTGGCTGATCGAATCGCGCGGCAAGAAAGTCCTGCTTGTTAGCACCGATGTGCGCCGCCCGGCCGCGATCCTGCAATTGCAGAAGCTTGCTGCGCAGGTCGGCGCGGATTTCATGCCTTCCGACAGCAGCCAGGCGCCGGCGCAGATCGCCCGCACCGCCATCGAGCGCGCGCGCAGCGGCGTTTTCGATGTACTGATCGTTGATACCGCGGGACGACTGCACATCGACACCGAATTGATGGCGGAAGTGCGGGAGATCGAAGCCGCGGTCGCGGCGCATGAAAAGCTGTTCGTGGTCGATTCGATGGCGGGCCAGGACGCCGTCAACGCGGCCCGGGCGTTTTCGGAGGCCCTGGACCTCACCGGCGTCATCCTGACCAAGGCGGACGGCGATGCGCGCGGTGGCGCGGCCCTGTCGGTGCGGCAGATTACCGGCAAGCCGATCGTTTTCATGGGCACCGGCGAAAAACCGGACGCCCTCGAGCCCTTCGACCCGGAGCGGGTGGCGTCCCGGATCCTCGGCATGGGCGATGTCCTGGCGCTGGTCGAGCAGGTCAAGTCCCAGGTCAATATGCAGGAGGCCGAGCAGCTGGCCCGCAAGGTCGTCCAGGGCAAGGGCTTCAGCTTCGAGGACCTGCGCTCCCAGCTGCAGCAGCTGCAGTCGATGGGGGGCGTCAGCTCGCTGATGGACAAGCTTCCGGGCCAATTAAGTCAAAAAGCGGGGGCCCCGGAGCTCGGGGACCAGGCGGTCCGGCGCCAGATCGCCGTGATTAACTCCATGACCCGGCGCGAGCGGCGCCGCCCCGAGATCATCGACGGGTCCCGCAGGCGCCGCATCGCGGCCGGGGCCGGGGTCCAGGTTCAGGACGTCAATAAGCTGCTACGCCAGTTCCAGGAGATGCAGCGGATGATGAAGGGCCTGAAAGGCGGCAAGCTGCAGCGGCTGATGCGGTCCTTCAAGGGCGGGATGCCCGGAATGCCGCCCGGCTAGGCCGCTGAAAGTTTTTCTTCCATCAATTCAAGGTTTTCCGTAGAATCCGCGCTCTTTTTTCGACCCTATTAACAAGGTTGGCGGGCCCGGATTTATGGTGACTATTCGTTTAACTCGTCGTGGAACTACCAACACGCCTTTCTATCATGTCGTCG
Organism: Steroidobacteraceae bacterium; assembly: GCA_036786925.1. Taxonomy (GTDB): domain Bacteria; phylum Pseudomonadota; class Gammaproteobacteria; order Steroidobacterales; family Steroidobacteraceae; genus UBA964. The sequence goes on along the minus strand of DAIQQI010000015.1, from coordinate 9,330 downwards.
TGACCGACAGCCGCAAGCGTCAGGGCGGTCCGGCGCTCGAAATGGTCGGCTATTTCAATCCGACGGCTCGCAAGAACGATATCAAGCTCAAGCTGGATCTGGCGCGCATCGATTTCTGGGTGTCGAAGGGCGCCAAGCTGTCGGATCGCGTCAGCGACCTGGCCAAGAGCTATCGCAAGTCGACCGTGGCAGCGCCGGCCGTGGCCGCCTGATACAGGCAGGCGGAACCTGAAAGAAAACTGGACCGAGCTCGGCCGACTGGGCCGGCCATATGGTCTCAAGGGTTGGATGCACTGCGAGTCATTCACCGACCCGGAAGAAAATCTGCTGCAATACCGCCGTTGGCGGCTCCGTCTGGCGAATGGCACGGAACGCGACGCTGAGCTGGCCGACAGCCGCAGGCACGGCCAGCGCTGGGTGGTACGAGTGCAGGATGTGACCAGCCCCGAGGCGGCGCAGCTGTTAGCTGGCGCAGGGGTCTGGGTGGCGAGGGCGGAGTTGCCGCCGTTAGCCGGCGGAGAATTTTATCAGGCCGACCTGGTTGGGCTGCGAGTGCTCAACCGCGAGGGCCAGGTGTTAGGCAGGGTGGATCACTTCGTGGATGGTCCGACTAACACGGTGCTGGTGGTGCGTGGCGAACGGGAGCATTGGCTGCCGGTGAGCCCGCAACACCTGCTGAAAGTCGATTTGGCGGCGGGCGAGGTGCTGGTCGATTGGCCGGCCGATTTTTGACGATGAAGATCGCGATCGTCAGCCTGTTTCCGCAGGAATTGCGCGCAGCCCTGGGCTTTGGTGTGCTGGGCCGCGCGCTTGCCGAGGGGCGGATGCAGGTCGACGTGACCAATCCGCGGGACGGGACGGCCGACGTGCATGGCACGGTGGATGACCGCCCGTACGGCGGCGGTCCGGGAATGGTCGGCAAGCCCGAGGTCTGGGCGGCCGCCATCGATCGGGCCGCGGCGCAGCTGCCGGCGGGATGCCCGAGGGTGTATCTCTCGGCGCAGGGCGAGAAGTTTGACGATGCCATGGCGCGCGCGCTGGCGCTGCTGCCGGGCATGGTGTTGGTGGCGGGCCGCTATGAGGGCCTGGACCAGCGAGTGGTTGATTCCAGGATCGACCGCGAGCTGTCGATCGGCGACTATGTGTTGTCCGGTGGCGAGTTTGCGGCCCTGGTGGTGATTGACGCGTTGTCCAGGTATTTGCCCGGTGTGCTGGGTAATGCCCGGTCAGCGCAAGAGGACTCGTTCGCAAGCGGGCTCCTGGACTGGCCGCACTACACGCGGCCGCCGGTCTGGGAAGGCCGCGAGGTGCCGGCTGTTCTGCAGGGCGGCGACCATGCGGCGATCAAGCGCTGGCGTTGGCGCGAGGCGTTGCGACGCACGCGCGAACGGCGGCCGGATTTAATGGAGCGGGGTGCTTTCACTGAGGAAGTGCGCCGCATGCTGGAGGAAGACGAGAATGGCTAACATCATTGCTGAAATCGAAAAGAGCCGCATGACGCGGCAGGTGCCGGAGTTCAAGCCGGGCGACACCGTGGTCGTAAACGTCAAGGTCATCGAAGGTGACCGTGAGCGGTTGCAGGCCTACGAAGGCATCGTGATTGCCCGCAGCAACCGCGGCTTCAACTCTTCGTTCACGGTGCGCAAGATTTCGCACGGTGAAGGCGTTGAGCGCACTTTCCAGACGCACAGCCCCAGCATTGCCGACATTTCGGTCAAGCGTCGCGGCAACGTGCGCCGCGCCAAGCTCTACTACCTGCGCGATCTCACCGGCAAGGCCGCGCGCATCGAAGAAAAGGTCTGAGGGTGCCGCGCGCATGGCGCAGCGTGCCGGTGTGCTGACGGTCGCCAGGCTGTTGGCGCCCGCTGCGGCGCTGTTGTTAGCACCGGCGGTCGCCTGGACCGCCGGGCCGGATCTTTCCCGCCTGACCCTGCCGCCCGGCTTCAGCATCGAGGTCTGGGCCGACGGACTCGCCAACGCGCGTTCCATGGCGATGGGCGAGCGCGGCACGATCTTTGTCGGCACGCGCACCGCGGGCAATGTCTACGCGGTCAGCACCGGCGCCGATGGCGTGAGGCAGGTGCGCACGCTGCTCAAGGGCCTCAACATGCCTAACGGCGTCGCGTTCCGCGGCGGCGCGCTGTATGTCGGCGAGATTGACCGCATTCGCCGCTACGACGGCATCGAGAACCGGCTCGATTCTCCTCCCGCGCCGGTCGACGTGGCGCGCCTGCCTAACGACAAGTGGCACGGCTGGCGTTACCTCGGCTTTGGCCCGGACGGCAAGCTGTACGTGCCGGTTGGCGCGCCCTGCAACGTCTGCGATCGGGACAGCGAGGACTACGCGACGATCCTGCGCATGAACGCCGATGGCAGCGGTCGCGAAGTGGTTGCCCGCGGCGTGCGCAATTCCGTCGGTTTCACCTGGCACCCGCGCACCCGCGCGCTGTGGTTTACCGACAATGGCCGCGACGAGCTGGGTGACGAGGTGCCGTCCTGCGAACTCAACAAGGTCTCCAGGCTGGGCGAGCATTTCGGCTTTCCGTTCTGCCACCAGGGCGACATCGCTGATCCGGAGTTCGGCAAGATGCGCTCCTGCAGCACGGCCACTGCGCCGGTGCAGAAACTGGGCCCGCATGTGGCGCCGTTAGGCCTGAAGTTCTACGGCGGCCGGCAGTTTCCGGCCGAGTACCGGGGTCAGTTGCTGATCGCCGAGCATGGCAGCTGGAATCGCAGCACGCCGATCGGCTACCGCGTCATGCGGGTCAAACTCGATGGCGATCGCGCGGTCGCCTACGAGCCTTTCATCACCGGCTGGCTGAGCGACGATCGCAAGGTGTCCGGGCGCCCGGTGGATGTCCTGGAACTGGCCGACGGGTCGGTGCTGGTGTCGGATGACGTGGCGGGCGTCATCTACCGCGTTTCTTATCGCAAGCGTTAGTTCGCCTTCGTCAGGCCGGAACAAGAGCAGGAGTTGTCATGGGCGTTTTTCGATGGATCGGCCACGGGCTGGATTTTCTCCGCAAGACACTGCACCTGATCCTGCTGCTGATCATCTTCGGCTTCATTTTTGGCCTGTTAGCCAGGGAGACGCCCAAGATTGCGCTCAAGGGCGCACTGGTGATCGAACCGCACGGCCAGATTGTCGAGCAGCTGTCGGGCGACGCGCTGGAGCGCGCCATCCGTGAAGCGCGGGGCGACGCCGCCGATGAAACATTGCTGTGGGACCTGGTCGACGCCATTCGTGCGGCGAAGAATGACAACCGGGTACAGGCCCTGCTGCTGCACCTGGATTTTCTCGCCGGTGGTGGCCAGCCGACACTCGATGAGCTGACCCGCGCGATCGACGAATTCCGCGCCAGCGGCAAGAAGGTGATTGCGGCTGCGACCAGCTTTGAGCAGCCGGCCTATTTTGTCGCCGCGCACGCCGATGAAATCTACGTCGACCCGCAAGGCTTCGTGCTGATCGAGGGCTACGGCCGCTACCGGCAGTACTACAAGGCGCTGCTTGAGAAAATTGGCGTCGAGATGAACGTGTTTCGCGTCGGCGCCTACAAGAGCGCGGTGGAAACCTACACCCGGCAGGACATGTCAGCCGAAGATCGCGAAGAAAGCATGGCGTTTCTTGAAGCGCTCTGGTCCAACTATCAAAAGCAGGTCACCACGGCGCGCAAGCTGCCGGCCGACGCTGTCAGCCAGTATGTGCTGCAGCTGGCTGACCGCGTTACCGCGCAAAAGGGCGATGCCGCCAAAGTTGCTCTCGACGCCAGGCTGGTCACCGGCATCAAGACCTCTGAGGAGGTTGAGCAACGGCTGATCGAGCTGGTCGGCAAGGATGGGGATCACGAAACTCGTTTTGCCGCCATCGATCTGACGGATTACGTGCGGCTGCAAAAAGCCGAAAAAGTCGCGACCGCCGAACGCAACAAGGACAAGCTGGGTATCGTGGTTGCGTCGGGTGAAATTCTCGATGGCGAGCAGCCTCCGGGTGCGGTCGGTGGCGAAACCCTGGCCAGTCTGATTCGCGACGCGCGCGAGGACGAAGACATCAAGGCGCTGGTGCTGCGCATCGACAGCCCGGGCGGCAGTGTGTCTGCGTCCGAGCAGATTCGCCGCGAGCTGCAGGCGTTTCGCAAGACCGGGCGCCCGGTCGTGGTATCGATGGGCGATCTCGCGGCCTCCGGCGGTTACTACATTGCCGCACAGTCGGACGAGATACTGGCAAACAACGCGACCATCACGGGCTCGATCGGCATCTTTGCCGCGATTCCTACCATCAATCGCACGCTCGACAAGATTGGCGTGGGCGTCGATGGTGTCGCCACCACGCCGCTGGCAAGCCAGATGCGCATCGATCGACCGCTGGGTCCTGATGTCAGCCGGTTGATCCAGGGCGTTATCGAAAAGGGTTACGCGGACTTCATTGGGCTGGTGGCCGATGGCCGCAAGAAGACGCCCGCCGAGGTTGATGGAATCGCCCAGGGCCGCGTCTGGTCCGGCGATGCCGCCTTGAAGAACGGCCTGGTCGATCGCATCGGCGGCTTTGACGACGCCGTCAAGGCGGCTGCCAGGCGCGCCAAGCTCGCCGACGGCAAGTACCACGTTGAATTCCTCGAAGGCGACATGAGTTTTGCCGAGCAACTGGCGCAGCGATTTGAAATGCGCCTGGCAACCCTGGCGGCCGGTGCGATGAGCGAGGACCAGAAAAGGCTGGCCCGGCTGAGCAAAACGCTGGATCCACTGGCGCGCGAGGCCGATCGCTGGCAGCGACTGTCAGTCCGGGGCGGCCGCTTTGCCTACTGTTTTTGTTCTGTGGACTGCCGCAGATTAAGTCACCTGTAATTGTGACGGCGGTCACACTTTCCTGACGCGCCGGCGGCTATTGTCCGCCGCCATGAGCGATAACGTCAGGGTTTTGCCTAGGATCAACCCCGAGACCACGGCCAGCGCCGTGTTAGCTGCGGTGCGTGCCGGCGGCCACCTGGTCTTCGACTGGAATATCGCAACAGACCGCTGCTCCTGGTTCGATCCGCCCGCGGGCAAGGTGTTGGGCCACGCGGCGAGCGCCCTTGGCAGCCGCGATGCGCTGCTGGCGCTCGTGCACCCGGATGACCTGCTGTCGGTACGACTCGCGACCGAGGCGCTGCAGCGCGACCCGGTCACGCCCGTCGCCGTGCAACTGCGCGTTCGTGCCGCCGACGGCCAATGGCGCTGGGTTGAATCGCGGGGCTGCCTGCTACCGCCGGGGCGCTTCGCAGGCTCGCTGCTGGATATTACCGAGCGCAAGCGGACCGAGAGCCAGCTGGCGATCAGCGCGCTGATGCTGGAAACCATCTATGACGCCGTGATCGTGACCGGCGACGACGGCACAATCCGCTGGGCCAATTCCGCAGCCGCCAATCTGTTAGGCGTGCCGATCGCGACGCTGACCGGGCGTGCGCTGGTTGAGTTTTCGGCGGACAGCCGCGAGCGTCAGCTCGAGCTCAACCAGGAAATGCGCGATACCGTCGCACGCTCCGGCGTGTGGCGCGGGCGCGTCGGCAACATCGCCGCGAATGGCGAGCCAATTGCGGTGGACGCGGCCGTCTGCCGGGTGAACGGTGACGATGGCGAACTGTGGATTCATGTCCGGCGGGACCTGCGCGAACGCATGCAATTGCAGCAGGCAGAGCTGGCCGAGGCGCGCAGCGAACAGCGGCGGCTGGGAAAACAACTGAATGAGTCACTCAGCCAGGAGCTGACTGCGGCGTCCTTGTTGCTGCGCGGTCTCGGCAGGCAGCTGCCTGTCGATACGTCCGAGCCGGTGATGGAAATCGAACGCATCCTGCGCGACTCGATCTCGCAGTGCCGGCAGCTGGCGCAGGGCATTTCGCCGTTTGTGTTAGGCGAGCATGGCTTTGCGATCGCCATGCAGAGCCTGGGCAAGTGGGCCGAGCAGCAGGGCGCTGACAAGGTCAGCGTGGCGGTCACCCATGTTGCCGGTACGATTGACAGCGATGCGGCCCATCTCGTGCACCGCGTGGCGCAGGAGGTTGTAACCGAAGTCTGTGCCGCGGAGACGGGCGCCAGCATCGACATCAGGGTGTGGCAGGAAGGCGCGCATATATGCGCCTCGATTACCGATGATGTCGTGCGCGCCGATGACGCCAGCGCCGAACAGAAACAACTCATGCTGGCCTATCGCGCCGAATCCCGTCGCGCGACGATCGACACGGTCACGCTGGCTAACGGTGGCCGCCGCATCATCCTGCAGATTCCGGACCGCTCCGCGCTGACCGATGCGCGCCGCTTCGCCGCCAGCGCCTGAGCGCGCGGAGTTCAGCTCCAGTCGAGAATGATCTTGCCTGAGCGGCCCGAGGCCATGGTTTCAAAGCCCTGCAGATAGTCCCGCAGTGGAAAATGATGCGTGATGACCGGGCCGATGTTGAGGCCGCTTTGCAGCATGCTCGACATCTTGTACCAGGTTTCAAACATCTCGCGGCCGTAGATGCCCTTCAGCGTCAGGCCCTTGAAAATCACCTGGTCCCAGTCGATGGCGGTTTCACCGGGCGGGATACCTAACATGGCGACGCTGCCGCCGTGATGCATGGTGCGCAGCAGTTCGCGCAGCGCCTGCGGATTACCCGACATCTCCAGCCCGACGTCGAAGCCCTCCTGCATGCCGAGGTCCTTCATGACCTGATCGAGGGAGTCGCAGGTGACGTTCACGGTACGGCTTGCGCCCATCTTGGCCGCGAGCTGCAGGCGGTAGTCATTGACGTCGGTAATCACGACATGGCGCGCGCCGACGAAACGCGCGATCGCCACCGCCATGATGCCGATCGGGCCGGCGCCGGTGATCAGCACATCCTCGCCCACCATGCTGAAAGCCAGCGCCGTGTGCGTGGCATTGCCGAACGGATCGAGAATCGAGGCCATGTCGTCGCTGATCACATCCGGCAGCTTGAAGGCATTGCTGGCCGGAATGACCAGGTACTCGGCGAAGCAGCCCTGGCGGTTGACGCCGACGCCGACCGTGTTGCGGCACAGGTGGCGGCGGCCGGCGCGGCAGTTGCGGCAATGGCCGCAGGTGATGTGGCCCTCGCCGGAAACGCGATCGCCGATCTCGAAGCCGCGGACCTCGCTGCCCATCTGAACGATGCGGCCGCAGTACTCATGGCCGATCGCCATGGGCAGGCGCAGGGTTTTCTGCGCCCAGGCGTCCCAGTGGTAGATGTGCATGTCGGTGCCGCAGATCGCCGTCTTGACGATCTTGATCAGAACATCGTTAGGTCCCGGAACCGGTTCCGGCAGCTCGCCCATGGCGAGCCCCGGCCCGGCGGTCATCTTGATCAGAGCTTTCATCGGGTTTCCTTCCAGGCCTGCGTAAACGCGCCAATGGCTGTGTCGATGTCGGCATCGGTCAGGGCCGCCGACATCTGGGTCCGAATGCGCGCCAGTCCTCGCGGCACCACCGGAAATGAAAATCCAATCACGTACACGCCCAGCTGCAGCAGCCGCTCGGCCATTTTGGCGGCGCGGCTCGCGTCATAGGTCATCACCGGGATGATCGGGTGTTCACCCGGCAACAGCTCCAGTCCCGCGGCGGTCAGCCCGGCGCGAAAGCGCCGCGCGTGCTGTGCCAGGCGCGTGCGCAGCTGGTGCTCGGATTCAACCAGGTCCAGCGCGCGCAGGCTCGCGGCGGCGATCGGCGGCGGGATCGAATTGGAGAACAGATACGGCCGCGCCCTTTGCCGCAACCAGTCGATCACGGGTCTGCGCGCCGCGACATAGCCGCCGCTCGCACCGCCCAGCGCCTTGCCTAACGTTCCGGTCAGGATGTCAATGCGGCCCATGACCTGGCAGTGTTCATGCGTGCCGCGGCCGTTCGCACCCATGAAGCCGGTCGCGTGGGAATCGTCGACCGCGACCTGGGCGCCGTAGCGTTCCGCCAGATCACAGATGTCCCGCAACTTCGCGATGGTACCGTCCATCGAAAAGACGCCATCGGTGACAATCAGGCGCGTGCGTGCGTCCTGCGATTCGCGCAGCCGCTGTTCCAGTTCGGACATGTCGTTGTTGGCGTAGCGCAGCCTGCGCGCCTTGCACAGGCGAATGCCGTCGATCACGCTGGCATGATTGAGCGCGTCGGAAATGACGGCATCCTGCTCATCGAGAATGGCTTCGAACAGGCCGCCATTGGCATCGAAGCAGGACGAAAACAGGATCGCGTCTTCCATGCCCAGAAAACCCGCGAGCCGCTGTTCCAGCTGCTTGTGCACCGTCTGCGTACCGCAGATGAAACGCACCGACGCCATGCCGTAGCCATGTTTGTCGAGCGCCCGGTGGGCGGCCTCGCGCAGCGCCGGGTGGTTGGCAAGCCCGAGGTAGTTGTTAGCGCAGAGGTTGATGACCTCCAGGTCCTGCGTGCGGATCCGGCCACCCTGGGCGGATTGCAGCACGCGTTCGGGCTTGTACAGGCCCTCGTTACGCAATTCCTGCAGGGAGGCTGCCAGGCGCGATTCAAGTGGGGTTGTCGGCATCGGCGAATTATACTCTCTGGATGGAAGTCACCACCTCGCGCCAGAATCGGCTCTTTATCGTGCTTGCCGGTTTTTTCCTGACCAACGCGCTGATTGCCGAATTCGTCGGCGTCAAGATTTTTTCGCTGGAAGGGACCCTGGGCATCGCGCCATTCGAATGGCACCTGCTTGGCGTTGGCGGTAACTTGAATTTCACCGCAGGTGTGCTGCTGTGGCCTTTCGTCTTCATCCTGACGGATGTCATCAACGAGTACTTCGGCGTGCGCGGCGTGCGCCTTATTTCATGGATTGCCGTCGCCTTCATTTGTTATGCGTTTCTGGCGGCCTATGTATCGATCGGACTCACTCCCGCCGGTTTCTGGGTCGAGGCCAACAAAGGCCTCGGAGTGCCTGACATCCAGAACGCCTACGCGCAGATCTTCGGGCAGGGACTGTGGACCATCGGCGGCTCGGTGCTGGCGTTTCTGATCGGCCAGATGGTCGACGTGCTGGTGTTCCATCGCATCCGGCGGGTGACGGGGCAGCAGATGATCTGGTTGCGCGCCACCGCCTCGACCGCGGTATCGCAACTGCTGGACAGTTTCGTCGTGCTGTATGTGGCCTTCGTGTTAGGCCCGCAGCACTGGCCCATTCCGCAGTTTCTCGCGGTCGGCACCGTCAACTACATCTACAAGATGCTGGCCGCGATCCTGCTGATCCCGCTGTTGTACGTGGCGCATCGCGCGATCGACCGTTATCTCGGCCACCGCGAGGCCGAGCGACTGCGCGCCGCAGCCGCAGCCGATTAGACACTAGTTGAGGAGCGCCG
>DAIQQI010000014.1:0-20096 GCA_036786925.1 Steroidobacteraceae bacterium | reverse complement strand
CCGACTTCCGCGGCATGACCCAGCTCGGGTTCCTCACCGGGACGGGCATCCTGCATTGCGAGGCCGTCGGAGCGGATTTCGAATTCGCCCGTGCGCGCTAACAACACCACCGCCTGGCCACGGCGAATCACCAGTTCGGGTTCCAGCATCTCGTAGGTCAGCACGGTACCCGCAGCGACAGGGCGCCGCAGGCGCTGGTCATGAAGGTTATCGGCCGACTGGACCCGGTCTGCAGCGGTTCCGCTTTGTACCTGGCGGACCAGGCTGAAATCGTCGACCTTGAAAGCCGCACCGCGCGGCAGCGGGCGGCGGGCAACCATGACGACGCGTTCCACTGATACCCGGGTCGGGATGTTCACCCGCCAGCGCGCGCCACTGTCGCAGGCGACCTCAACCAGTTGACGTTCCTGGCCGGCCTGGCTGACCGGAACGATGGCACGCAACGGACTCGAGCAGGCTGGCAGGCGCAGGCGCGGATCCGGGGCGATCGCTTCGACGTTAGCTTGCGCATTCGGACCCGCGGTTTTCTGCACGATGGCTAGCACGGCCGCTTTTGCGGCCTCGGTCAGCTGAGCAAGCGATTGAACTGCGGCGTTTTCGGCCAGCGCTGCAGCGCTGCCGGCCACCAGCACCCAGGGAACGAGTCTGCTGCGGCCCAACCGTCGGAAAATTGACCTTGCTTGATGCATGGCTGATATTGAGCAAGCTTCATGCCAGCGGTCTAAACCGCCTAAATTTTTGTCCGGCCATGCCGTTAGCGTGCTGGCAGACCTCCAGGGTCGCTGTCAGCAGCGGGAACTTGCCGCAGCAGCGGCAAGCGCCGGCCATTCGCTGTGCGCCATGTCCGCAGCTAACACGACAGCCGTCACATTCAAGGTCCCCCGTGCACAATTAAGCCCGCTGGCACGCAGCTTGCTAGTACCCGACTGGAGTCAGTTCTCCGTCGGAGTTATCCAGTGTTCGACCTCGATGCACAAATTGGAGTTCACGCAGACGCGTTGCGGCTGCGGGCCCGCCGTGGCGAGTTGATCGCTAACAATCTCGCCAACGCGGATACGCCCGGTTTCAAGGCGCGGGACGTCGACTTTCGCAAAGCGCTTGCGGCTGCAGGGCAGCCGGGCGGTGCGCTTTCGCTCAGCACGACCAATGCGGCACATCTCGGTCACGGTCCCAATGCGGCACTGCCGGACGGCAACGGTGTCGTTCAGTACCGCGTGCCGATGGCGCCGGCACTGGACGGCAACACGGTCGACGCGCAGGTCGAGCAGGCCGCGTTCGCCGAGAACGCCGTGCGTTATCAGGCAACCCTCAGTTTTCTCAACTCCCGGTTCCGCGGCCTCATGACCGCGATAACGGGTCAATAGGAATCATCATGTCATCGTTCAAAGTATTCGACATCGCCGGATCCGGCATGTCCGCGCAGACGGTGCGGCTCAATACGGTCGCGAGCAATCTTGCCAACGCGAACAGTGTCAGCGGCGACCCATCGCAGGTGTACAAGGCACGGCATCCGGTGTTCCAGGCGCTGCGCTCAGGCGCCGGCAACGAAGACGGTGCCTCGGTACAGGTGTTAGGCATCACGGAGTCGCAGGCCGCGCCGCTGACGCGCTACGAGCCCGGCAATCCGCTGGCAGATGCCAATGGCTACGTGTACTCACCCAACGTCAGCGTGGTCGAGGAGATGGTCGACATGATCTCCGCCGCGCGTTCGTATGCCAGCAACGTCGAAGTCATCAATACATCCAAGGAGTTGCTGATGGCGACTCTGCGGCTCGGGAGTTAAGCAATGGAAACGGCAACTGCGGCTTCGATCAGTGAAATCCTGTCGCCACGCGCCGCCACCGGTGCGAAGCGCGGCAAGCAGCAGCTGGGGCAGGAGGATTTCATGCAACTGATGGTTACCCAGCTCAGGAACCAGGACCCTTTCAAGCCGCTCGAGCCCGAGCAGTTTCTGGGGCAACTGGCGCAGTTCTCGACTGTCAGCGGCATCGAGTCAATGCGCAATTCCCTGTCCGGTCTCAGCGCGTCATTGCAGGGCTCGCAGGTGCTGCAGGGCGCAACCCTCGTCGGCCGTTCCGTGTTAGCAGCCGGACAGGTCGCACAACTATCCGATACCGGAACCATATCGGGCGCGCTCGGTGTGCCTGCCGGCGCTGGCAGCGTCCAGGTCCGGGTGCTCGATGCCGGTGGTGGTCTGGTACGAACCTTCGGCGTTCCTGCGAACGGCGACCTCAGCGAGTTTTCCTGGGATGGCCTCAACAACGCCGGTACCCGCATGCCCCCTGGGCAGTACGCGCTGGAGGCCGTTGCCGCGGTCGGCGGTCGCCAGGAGTCGGTCGAGATGCTGCTGCGTCAGCGTGTTGACAGCGTCACCATCGATCCGGCCGGCGGCGCGTTGCGGCTCAATACCGCGGGCGGCGCCATCGCACTGGGCGATGTCCGCCGCATCATGTAACTCGACATCTAACAGTTTTGGCAACAGGAGTCTTCCATGGCATTTCGTCTCGCGCTTTCAGGTCTCAACGCGGCTTCGGCCGATCTGTCGGTTACTGCCAACAACATCGCGAACACCGGTACCACCGGGTTCAAGGGGTCACGGGCACAATTCGCCGAATTGTTCTCCGTCTCGTCCACCGGCGTCAGCGCTAACGCGACGGGCAACGGCGTGCGTGTTGCGAGCGTCGCGCAGCAGTTCAGCCAGGGCAATATCGACTTTACCGACAACAGTCTCGACATGGCGATCAGCGGCCAGGGATTTTTTATCCTCAGCGACAATGGCGCCCAGGCCTACACGCGTTCCGGCGCATTTCTGGTCGATCGCGACGGCTACGTGGTCAACAGCAATGATCAGCGCCTGCAGGTGTTTCCGCCGACGCCGCAGGGCGTCTTCAATACCGGCTCGCTCACCGACCTGCGCCTGGTCACCAGCGAAAGCGCGCCTTCGGCGACAAATACGGTCGAAATGGTCATGAACCTGCCCGCGAACGCGGCGCCGCCGCCGTCGGCAGTGTTCGACCCTGCAGATCCGGACAGTTTCAATCATTCATCGTCGATGACCGTCTACGATTCGTTAGGTGCGGCGCATACAGCGTCGGTCTACTTCATCAAGACCGCGGTTCCGAATACCTGGTCGCAGCGGCTTTCCATCGACGGCTCGCTGGTCGGCGTGCCGCAGACGATGGTTTATAACAACACCGGCACCTTGATTACTCCGCCAACGGGGCGAATCAGCTTTCCGCCATTCACGCCCACCACCGGCGCGGCCGCGATGAATGTTACCTATGACTTCAGCAAGACCACGCAGTATGGCGGCGCATTCACGGTCAATGCGATCACGCAGGACGGCTACACGACCGGCCGCCTGATCGGCATCGATACCGGCAGCACCGGCATTGTGCAGGCGCGTTTCACCAACGGACGATCCGAGCCGCTGGGCCAGATCGCCATGGCGAACTTCTCCAATCCTAACGGCTTGCAGCAGCTCGGCGATACCAACTGGGCGGAAACCTTCGGCTCGGGGCAGGCGTTGAAGGGCCAGGCGGGCAATGCGGGCCTGGGCCTGATCCAGTCCGGCGCGCTCGAAGCTTCGAACGTCGATATCACCGAGCAGCTGGTCAACATGATCACCGCGCAGCGCAACTTCCAGGCGAACGCGCAGATGATCTCGACCGCCGACGCGGTAACGCAGACGATCATCAACATCCGCTAACGCTGACTGGCCAGGAGCAGAGCCGTGGATAAAATGTTGTATGTAGCGATGTCGGGCGCCAGGGAGACCTTGCGCGCCCAGACGGCTAACAGTCACAACCTCGCGAACGCGTCTACGACCGGCTTTCGCTCGGACCTGACCGCGTTCATGAGTCGTGCGGTCGCGGGACCGGGATTTGAGTCGCGCGTTTATGCATCGACCACCACACTCGGGTGGGATCAAAGCGCCGGTGCCCTGTCCTCGACGGGCCGCGACCTCGATGTCGCAGTCAACGGGCAGGGCTGGATCGCGGTGCAGGATGCCAACGGCAACGAGGCCTACACCCGCGCGGGCGACCTGAAAGTTGACGTCAACGGGCAGCTGCGTAACGGCGCGGGCCGTGCTGTCCTGGGCGAGGGCGGCCCGATAAGCATGCCGCAGGGCACTGCCACGCTGGTTGCAGGTGACGGATCGATCTCCGTCGTGCCGGTGGGCCAGGCGGCGAGCTCGGTCAGCACCGTCGCGCGCATCAAGCTCGTGAATCCTGACGCCGCGCAGCTCGAACGCGGTGAAGACGGATTATTTCGCATGCGTGACGGCAGTGTTGCGCCGGCTGATGCGAGCGTGCGGCTTGCCAGCGGCGCACTCGAGTCCAGCAACGTCAATGGCGCGTCTGCGCTCGTGAACATGATCGAGTTATCGCGCCGCTTTGAACTGCAGATCAAATCTATTCGAACCGCCGAAGAAAATGCCCGCAGCTCCGAAACGCTGCTGCGCATGGGCTAACACAGGAGCTAATTATGGAACCGGCACTTTGGGCAGCAAAAACAGGTCTGGATGCGCAGCAAACGCGCATGACCGTCACCGCGCACAACCTGGCCAACGTCAGTACCAATGGCTACAAGAAAGGCCGCGCGATCTTCGAAGACCTGTTGTATCAGAACGTGCGGCAGGTCGGTGCGCCGACCTCGCAGGACACGACGGCGCCCACCGGCCTCAACCTTGGCACCGGCTCGCGCATTGTTGCGACCGAGCAGATGTATACGCAGGGCAACATCAACACCACCGACAATGGTCTCGATCTGGCGATCAACGGCCGCGGTTTCTTCCAGGTGGCGCTGCCGGACGGAACCATTGGCTACACGCGCGACGGCGGATTCCAGCTGAGCGCGCAGGGTCAGCTGGTCACCAACACCGGCTACGTGGTGCAGCCGGCGATCAGCATCCCGGACGGTGCCCAGGCCATCAGCATTTCCAGGGACGGCATCGTCTCGGCGACCATCGCGGGGCAGCCGGCTCCCGTGCAGGTCGGCACGATACAGCTGGCCGATTTCATCAATCCAGCCGGCCTGCAGCCGCGCGGCGAGAACATGCTGACCGAATCGGCCGCGAGCGGCACGCCGCAGACCGGAACACCGGGCTTGAACGGTATCGGATTCGTCCAGCAGGGCGCAATCGAGTCGTCCAATGTCAACGTGGTCGAGGAGCTGGTGGCGATGATCGAGACCCAGCGCGCCTACGAAATGAATTCCAAGGCCATTTCCACCACGGATCAGATGCTCGAGTATCTGACCAGCCGGGTCTGACAATGTTCCAGTCCGAAAATTTTCTGTTAGCGGGTGGCTCAATCGCATCCGCGCTGTTGTTGAGCGCTTGCGGCATGCTGGCGCGTGGCGACGATGTTCGCTATGACCCGGTCATGCCGTTGGCGGCTGAGTCGCAGCCCGCGACGGACGGTGCGATCTGGCATGACGGTCACGACATACCGTTGTTCGAAAACGCCGTGGCGCGCAATGTCGGCGACATCCTGACCATTGTTCTGGTCGAATCGACCGATGCTTCGAAGAGCTCGAGCACGACAACCAAGAAAGCGTCGAAAGCCGACCTGCCGGGCCCGACTATCGCCGGTCGCCCGATCACCGTCAACGGCACGCAGATCCTGTCCGCCGGTATGGGCAACGAAACATCCTTCAATGGTGAAGGCGCAAGCCGGCAGAGCAACAGTCTCGATGGCCAGGTCACGGTCAGTGTGGTGCGCCGCCTGCCTAACGGCAACCTGCTGATCCGCGGTGAAAAGCTGATCACGATCAACCAGGGGCGTGAATTCCTGCAACTGCAGGGCATCGTCAGGAGCATCGATATCCTGCCCGACAACACGATTTCATCGACCAAGGTCGCCAACGCGTTGATTACCTACAGCGGCAAGGGCGCCGTCGCCAACGCATCCGCGCCCGGCTTGCTGGCGCGATTCTTCAATTCTCCACGGACGCCATTCTGATGCTGCCGTCACAGCTTCTGACCGTGACCCTGACCCTGCTGGCATTCGGCCTGGCCACGATCGACCGCGCGGGTGCGGAAACGGTGCGCGACCTGGCGGCCGTGCAGGGTGTGCGCAGCAACCAGCTCGTCGGCTACGGGCTGGTCGTCGGCCTCGATGGTACCGGCGACCAGACCAGCCAGGCGCCTTTTACCGTGCAGAGTATCAAGAACATGCTGGCGCGCTTTGGCGTCACCATTCCACCTAACGTCAACCCGCAGCTGAAAAATGTCGCGGCCGTCAGTGTGCACGCCGAGTTGCCACCGTTCATCAAACCAGGCCAGCGCATCGATGTGACCGTTTCGTCGATCGGCAATGCCGGCAGCCTGCGCGGCGGCAGCCTGTTGATGACCCCGCTGCGCGGCGCGGACGGTGAAGTCTATGCGATCGCGCAGGGCAGCATGGTGGTCAGCGGCTTTGGCGTGTCAGGCAAGGACGGATCGCGGATTGCGCTCAACGTGCCGAGCGGCGGCCGGGTGCCTAACGGCGCTACCGTCGAGCGCGCGGTGCCGAGCAATTTCGCGACGCTGGATCACGTAACGTTGAATCTGCACACACCCGATTTCACGACCGCGAGCCGACTGGCTGAAGCCATCAATACCAAGTACGGGGCGGGCACGGCGGCCGCGGACGATTCGGTGTCGGTGCGGGTCGCCGCGCCCGCCGATGTCAATCAACGGATTGCCTATGTCGCGGCGCTCGAGGAAATGGATGTCGAGCCCGGCGACGCGCCGGCACGGGTCATCATCAATTCGCGGACCGGTACCGTGGTTATCAGCAGCCGTGTCAGGGTCCTGCCCGCGGCCGTCAGCCATGGGTCGCTGGCCGTCACTATTACCGAGCGCCAGGATGTCAGCCAGCCCAATGCGCTGGGTGGCGGCGACACCGCGGTGGTGCAGCGCAGTGAGCTGACGGTCAATCAGCCTGAGGCGCGCATGTTCCTGTTCAAACCCGGCGTCGACCTCAATGACATCGTTCGCGCGGTCAACAAAGTCGGCGCCGCGCCGGGCGACCTGGTCGCCATACTCGAAGCGCTGCGCGAGGCCGGTGCCTTGCGCGCCGAGTTGATCGTCATATGACCGCGCCTGTCGCGTGGAGCGACCCGACGGCTCTGGCGAGCGTGCGCCAGGATGCCCGCAAGGGCGATGGCGCGGGATTGCGCGAGGTCGCGCACCAGTTTGAAAGCCTGTTCCTGCGAATGATGCTGAAGAGCATGCGCGAAGCCAGCAGCGGCGATCCGTATTTCGACAGCAACGAAGGCGGCATGTACCGCGACATGTTTGATGACCAGGTTGCTGTCGACATGAGTAACAAGGGTGGCATGGGCCTTGCGGACATGCTGGTCAAGCAGCTGTCGAAATACGTTCCAGGCCAGGTTCAACCAGACACGAAAGCCGCTGCTGCGCCGGAGCGCAGCGAGTTCGTGCAGAAAATGTGGCCGCTCGCGGTCGAGGCCGGCAAGCGACTCGGTGTTGACCCGCGTCACGTCGTGGCGCAGGCCGCGCTGGAATCCGGCTGGGGCCAGGCGGCAGCCGGCAATAACTTCTTCGGCATCAAGGCTGGCTCCGGCTGGCGCGGTGCGGCACTTGAAAACCAGACCCAGGAGTTTGTCGGCGGCGCGGCGGTAACCGTTGCGGCGCCGTTTCGCGCCTATAAAGATGTAGACGCCAGTGTTGCCGATTATGTTCGCTTGTTAGGTGGCGACGCCCGGTACGCAGCGGTACGCGGTACGGGTTCTGATACCGCTGCATTCACGCGGGCGATACAGGATGCGGGCTATGCCACAGACCCTGACTACGCGGTCAAGTTGCGTGCCGTGGTCCAGGCCGTCGATGGCGCATTGCCGAAAACTATCAAGGGCGGCCAGGATTGGCCGATAACACCCTCGACTGGTTCACTTTAGTTGCAGTCTTCGAAAGGTATATGACAAATGGGCGACATGATGTCCACCGGTTTATCGGGATTGCTGGCCTTCAGGCGCGCTCTCGACACGACCGGACATAACATAGCCAACGCCAACACTGACGGCTACAGCCGTCAGCGGGTCGAGTTCGGAACTCGCGAGGCGACGAAACTTGGCAGCGGATATATCGGTAACGGCGTCAAGGTGCTGTCGGTACGCCGCAGCGTCGATGAATTTCTGACCACGCAGGCGCGCGGCTCCGCGAGCGGACTGGAGCGGCTGCAGGCGTTCGCATCGCAGGCCGAACGCATCAACAACCTGTTTTCGGATGGCACCAATGGCCTCGCGTCCAGCATGCAGAGGTTCAGCAACGCGATCGAGGGCGCGGCCTCCAACCCAAGTTCGCTCGCGGCCCGGCAGGTGCTGTTAGGCGAGAGCCGGTCTCTGACGGACCGGCTGAAATACTATGACTCGCAGCTGCGGAGTTTCGAGAACGACAATAACAGCCGCCTGAGCTCTGAAATCAGCGAAGTCGGTGCCCTGGCCAGCGGGATTGCGCGCCTTAACGATGAAATCGTGCGCGGCACCTCGGGAACCGGGCAGCCGCCTAACGATCTCATGGACCAGCGGGACAAGCTGCTCGAGCAGCTGTCCGGCAAGCTCAGTGTGCAGGTGGTCCCGCAGGACGGCGGCGCGATCAATGTCTTCGTCGGCAAGGGCCAGGCGCTGGTGCTTGGCGGCACAGCCAACCAGCTTGTAACCACGACGGATGTTTTTGACAACGGCCGGCCGGTCGTGGCGCTGCGCAACGCACAGAACACGGTAGACATCACCAATTCCCTGTCGGGCGGCACCATCGGCGGGCTGCTCGAGTTCCGCAGTCAGATGCTGGACCCAGCCCGCGCCAAGCTCGGCCGCATCGCAGTGGGCCTCGCCGATGTCGTCAATACTCAGCATCGCGCCGGCATGGACTTGCGCGGCGCGCTGGGCACGGACTGGTTCTCGATCGGCGGCGCCATCGCGCAGACCGCCAGTACCAATACCGGCAATGCCGCGATGACCGTGACGCGCACCGATACCAATGCGCTCACCGGTTCGGACTACATATTTGAATTTACCGGCAGCGCCTATCAGCTGCGCGACCTGTCTAACAATGCCGTGGTTCCGATGACAGGAACCGGCACGGTGGGCGATCCGTTCCGTGCCCAGGGACTCAGTCTCTCGATCAGCGGCGTCATGGCGGCCGGCGACCGGTTTGCCATCAGGCCGACGCGCGAGGCGACTGTCGGCCTGGGTGTCTTGATCCAGGATCCTGCCAACCTGGCGATCGCCAGCCCGATTCGTACCAGTGCGGCAGCGGCTAACACAGGCAGCGGCGCGATTTCGTCCGGACTGGTTGCGGATGCCAGCAATCCGCAGCTGCGCAGTACGGTCAATATCCAGTTCACGTCGGCTAACACCTACAGCGTAAATGGCGCCGGCAGTTTCGCGTATACCCCCGGTGCGACGATTTCACTGAATGGCTGGCAGCTGCAAATCAATGGCGCACCGGCTACGGGTGATCAGTTCACGGTCAGCGACAACATCAACGGCCTCGGCGACAACCGCAACGGGCAACTGATGGCTGAAGCACTCAGCCGCAAGACGCTGGCGCAGGGTTCGGCGTCGGTGAATAGTTCGGTTGGCGCCCTGGTGGGTGAGATTGGCGTGGCCACGAACCAGGCCGTGACCAACCGCGATATTCAGGATGCGCTGCACTCGGAAAACGTGCAGGCCAAGAACAACATTTCAGGCGTCAATCTGGATGAGGAAGCAGCCCAGCTGCTGCGCTACCAGCAGGCGTATCAGGCGTTGACCCAGGTAATCAAGGCCGCGAGCGCAATGTTCGATGCATTGCTGGCCGCGGCTCGCTAGGATCCAACATGCGCGTTTCAACATTCACGATGCATCAGTCTGCGCTGGACGCCATGCTGGCGCAGCAGGCGTCGCTGTCGCGTACCCAGAACCAGATCTCAACCGGGCGCCGCATCCAGACGGCGGCGGATGATCCGGCAGCAGCGGTGCATGTGCTGGAACTGCAGCGCGCGCTGGCGGCGGCGGAGCAGCACAAGAGCAACGCGATCAATGCGAAGAATCGCATCAATCTCGAGGAAACGACGCTGGCCGACGCGACCAACGTCCTGCAGCGCGTTCGCGAGCTGGCACTGCGTGCCAACTCTGGCATCGTAGACAACGCAACTCGCAGCCTGTTCGCGGCGGAAATTCGCTCCAGGCTGAATGAATTCATGTCGATGGCGAATCGCCAGGACGTCAATGGCGACTATCTTTTTTCCGGCTACGCATCGGGCACGCAGCCGTTTGCACGGCCCGCCAACGGCGCAGTCCAGTACCAGGCCGATTCCGGCGAGCGCCAGCAGGTCATCGCGCCGGGGCAGAAAGTCGCGGACGGCCACTCCGGTGACAAGGTCTTCGTCAAGGTTCCGGAAGGCAACGGGGCCTTTGTTGCGAACTATGCGGCAACCAACACCGGCACCGGCGTGTTAGGCGTTGGAAGCGTCGTCGACCGATCCCAGTGGGATCGCGGTACCTATTCAGTGAATTTCACCGCGCCCGGCAGCTACGAAGTACGCGATTCCGGCAACACCCTGGTTACCAGCGGCGCCTACCAGAGCGGAGCTGCAATCGCGTTTCGCGGCATCAGTTTCTCGCTGACTGGCGCGCCTGCGGCCGGCGATCGCTTCACGGTCCGCCCGGCAGCAAGCGAGAGTATATTCACGACCCTCGATCGACTTGTCAGTCTGACGTCAACGCCTACTGCCAACGTGGCCGATCAGGCAAAACTCAACAGCGATATGACTGCCGTGTTGCAGCAATTGAGCCAGGGCATTGATCATATGGGCAGCGTGCGCGCCGAAGTCGGTTCGCGCCTGTCGGCCATCGATGTGGCCGATGAAGCCCGCGATGCCTTCGGCGCTGAGAATCAACGATTGTTGTCCGAGTTGCAGGACGTCGACTATGCCGAGGCGGTCACGCGTATGAATCGTCAGCTGCTGTCCCTGCAGGCGGCGCAGTCCTCCTACAGTCGCCTGGCACAGCTGTCGCTGTTCAACTATCTCTAGCAGGCGGACTGTGACCTGCGTCGCAATTTTCGCGGCGTCCGTTTGCCGGCCTCAAGTGCCGTCGGACCCCGGTCGATAAAGTTTCCGGAGAGTGAAGTTGCTTTCAACCGAGCTCCCTAACTTTATGCCCGGGCCCCTGCCGGGGTCCTGACAGTCCTGAGGAGAGAGCTTCATGCTTGCAATCAATACCAACGTTTCTTCGATGAACGCGCAGCGCAACCTGACCGGCAGCGGTCTGCAGCTTGCTACCGCGTTGCAGCGACTGTCGTCCGGCCTGCGTATCAACAGCGCCAAGGACGACGCCGCCGGCCTCGCCATTTCCGAACGCTTCAACACGCAGATCCGCGGCTCCAACGTCGCGCAGCGCAATGCCAGCGATGGTATTTCGTTGTCGCAGACGGCGGAAGGTTCGCTGGCGGAAGTCGCTAACAACCTGCAACGCATTCGCGAACTGTCGGTGCAGGCCCGCAACGGCACCAACAGTGCTTCAGACCGCGCCGCGCTCGACAACGAAGTGCAGCAGCTGAAATCAGAAATCGACCGGGTGGCCGGTTCGGCCTCGTTCAACGGCGTGAAGCTCTTGGACGGCTCGTTCACGAGCTCCGTGTTCCAGGTCGGCGCGAACGCCGGTGAGACGATCTACGTCAACAACCTGACCAATGCCAGCAGCGCAGCCCTCGGCACGTACAATTATGCGTCAGTCAATGCTGTCGCTGCGACCGGCTTCGCCGCAATCGATGGCACCACCAGCTCTGTCACTATCACCGGCGCAGCCGCCGCTAATATTGGCGCGCTCGCAGCGACCACGTCGGCGCCGCTGCGCGCCGCCCAGCTACGCGATGCAATCAACAACGTATCCGGAACTACGGGCGTCTATGCGACGACCGACGTTTCGAGCAGCGTGGTGACGTTGTTCTCACAGAGCAATATCACCATCGCATTTGCAGGGGCCAACGCCACGACAGCGAATACCGGCCTGACGGCGGCAACAACCAGCACAGCGCCGGTGACCGGTTTTGCCGCCGGCAACGTGCTGACGGGCGCTGCGGCGAATTCCATGATGTTCGCGATGGACGCTGCGCTGACCTCGGTCAACACGGCCCGCGCGACCCTGGGCGCCATCCAGAATCGCTTCCAGTCGGTGGTGAATAACCTCTCGATCCAGGAAGAGAACCTGACCGCCTCGCGCAGCCGCATCCTCGATGCCGACTTCGCTTCAGAAACCGCCGCGCTGACGCGCGCGCAGATCCTGCAGCAGGCCGGCACCGCGATCCTCGCGCAGGCGAACGCGGTCCCGCAGAACGTGTTGACGCTGTTGCGATAAACGCCAGGGTAAAGGTCGGGCTCCTCCGGGCCCAGCCTGACGGCGGGTGATGATCGCTGCAAGGATCATCACCCGTTCTCTCAGCGAGGTGTAGTTTATGAGTATCCAGAATGTTCCGGCGACTAACAGCGGAGCCTCGATACCTAACGCGGTAACCGGTAAGGCGGTTGCCGCGCCCGTGGCTCTGCCCGCAGTCGCACCGAAGAAGCCGGCGCCGGTCGAGCAGCTGCGGCAGATTGCCGCCGCCATGGAAAAGTTCGTCCGCGACTCCGGACGCAGTCTGCAATTTTCGGTCGACGAAGGCTCCGGCCAGGTCGTCGTCAAGGTTGTCGATGAAGCCAGCGGCGAGGTCATCCGCCAGATCCCGAATGAGGAATTCCTGCGCATCGCCAAGAGTATCCAGTCCGGTACCGCAGATGTGAGCTTCATCTGCGACCAGTGCGCCTGACGTATTGACCGTGCAGCGCGTCGAAACTTGGGCGGTGCCCGTTTGCCGGCCTCAAGTCCCGGAGGACTTTGGTCGATAACGATTTCAGAGAGCGAAGTTGCCTGCAACCCAGCTCCTTAATTTTACGCCCGGGCCCCGCCGGGGTCCTGACAGTCCTGAGGAGAGAGCTTCATGCTTGCAATCAATACCAACGTTTCTTCGATGAACGCGCAGCGCAACCTGACCGGCAGCGGTCTGCAGCTTGCTACCGCGTTGCAGCGACTGTCGTCCGGCCTGCGTATCAACAGCGCCAAGGACGACGCCGCCGGCCTCGCCATTTCCGAACGCTTCAACACGCAGATCCGCGGCTCCAACGTCGCGCAGCGCAATGCCAGCGATGGTATTTCGTTGTCGCAGACGGCGGAAGGTTCGCTGGCGGAAGTCGCTAACAACCTGCAACGCATTCGCGAACTGTCGGTGCAGGCCCGCAACGGCACCAACAGTGCTTCAGACCGCGCCGCGCTCGACAACGAAGTGCAGCAGCTGAAATCAGAAATCGACCGGGTGGCCGGTTCGGCCTCGTTCAACGGCGTGAAGCTCTTGGACGGCTCGTTCACGAGCTCCGTGTTCCAGGTCGGCGCGAACGCCGGTGAGACGATCTACGTCAACAACCTGACCAATGCCAGCAGCGCAGCCCTCGGCACGTACAATTATGCGTCAGTCAATGCTGTCGCTGCGACCGGCTTCGCCGCAATCGATGGCACCACCAGCTCTGTCACTATCACCGGCGCAGCCGCCGCTAATATTGGCGCGCTCGCAGCGACCACGTCGGCGCCGCTGCGCGCCGCCCAGCTACGCGATGCAATCAACAACGTATCCGGAACTACGGGCGTCTATGCGACGACCGACGTTTCGAGCAGCGTGGTGACGTTGTTCTCACAGAGCAATATCACCATCGCATTTGCAGGGGCCAACGCCACGACAGCGAATACCGGCCTGACGGCGGCAACAACCAGCACAGCGCCGGTGACCGGTTTTGCCGCCGGCAACGTGCTGACGGGCGCTGCGGCGAATTCCATGATGTTCGCGATGGACGCTGCGCTGACCTCGGTCAACACGGCCCGCGCGACCCTGGGCGCCATCCAGAATCGCTTCCAGTCGGTGGTGAATAACCTCTCGATCCAGGAAGAGAACCTGACCGCCTCGCGCAGCCGCATCCTCGATGCCGACTTCGCTTCAGAAACCGCCGCGCTGACGCGCGCGCAGATCCTGCAGCAGGCCGGCACCGCGATCCTCGCGCAGGCGAACGCGGTCCCGCAGAACGTGTTGACGCTGTTGCGATAAACGCCAGGGTAAAGGTCGGGCTCCTCCGGGCCCAGCCTGACGGCGGGTGATGATCGCTGCAAGGATCATCACCCGTTCTCTCAGCGAGGTGTAGTTTATGAGTATCCAGAATGTTCCGGCGACTAACAGCGGAGCCTCGATACCTAACGCGGTAACCGGTAAGGCGGTTGCCGCGCCCGTGGCTCTGCCCGCAGTCGCACCGAAGAAGCCGGCGCCGGTCGAGCAGCTGCGGCAGATTGCCGCCGCCATGGAAAAGTTCGTCCGCGACTCCGGACGCAGTCTGCAATTTTCGGTCGACGAAGGCTCCGGCCAGGTCGTCGTCAAGGTTGTCGATGAAGCCAGCGGCGAGGTCATCCGCCAGATCCCGAATGAGGAATTCCTGCGCATCGCCAAGAGTATCCAGTCCGGTACCGCAGATGTGAGCTTCATCTGCGACCAGTGCGCCTGAGCTGTTGCAAACTCGGCGGGCAATCGTAACTAACAGCGGAGACCAGAGTGCCGGTATTTCAGTCGCCAGGAATTGCCTCAGGCATCGACGTCAATACCTTGGTGACCAAGCTGGTCGACGCCGAGCGCGCACCTGCGCAGATACGGCTCGATCGTTCCGACAGCAAGATCAAGACGCAGGTGTCTGCGCTGGGGCAGCTGAAGGGATCATGGTCCGCCTTGCTGGCCAGCCTGGCTAAGCTCAAGACCGAGGCCGCGTTTCAGATCCACAAAGCGGAAAGTTCGGACAAGGATGCCTTTACCGCCACCGCGACCGAAACCGCCACGCCCGGTAGTTACGGTATCGAGATCCTGGCGGTTGCCAGCGCGCCGAAGCTGACAAGCGGCCTGATCGCGGGCGGGTCAACGGCCGTGATCGGCACTGGCGATCTGACGATCGCCGTTGGTTCGGCATCGTTTACGGTCACGATCGATGGCACCAACAACACGCTCGCGGGCATACGCGACGCAATCAACGCCGCGGCCGACAACAAGGGTGTTCGCGCCACGATTATCAATACGACAGGCGGCGCGGTGCTGACGCTTAGCGGCGCCAATACCGGCGCTGCCAACGCGCTGCGCGTAACCCGGACCGGCGGCGATGGCGGTCTCGACGCACTGGTCTACGATCCGGGCGTGCTGACCAACCTGACCCAGACCGTTGCGGCGGCGGATGCCAGCATCAAGGTCGAAGGCTTTGCCGCCACCAGCGCGACCAACACGTTTGCGAACATCATCGACGGCGTTACCATCAACGTCGCTGCGGCTGAACCTGGCACGGTCAAGACGCTGACCATCAGTAACGACACCAGCGCAGCCGTCGACAACGTCAAAAAGTTTGTCCAGGATTTCAACGCCGCGGTGGTCGTGATGTCGCAGCTGCGGCGCTATAACCCGACTACCAAGGATGCCGGCCCGCTGTTAGGCGATGCCATGCTGCGCGGCGCTGAGACAACGCTCCGCGGCATGGTGGCCGACGCCGTTGCCGGCGCCACCGCACCCTACGATACCCTGTCCAGCGTCGGCATCACGACCCAGCAGGATGGCACGCTGAAGCTCGATGAGACCAAGCTCAACAACGCGCTGAATGCGAGCTTTGGCGCGATTGGCAAGCTGTTCGGCTCGGTCACCGGCATTGGCGCACGCATGCACGCGTACCTGGATACGCAACTGAAGGCTGATGCGCCGATAACCACCCGCACTGACAGCCTGAACAATCAAAAACGGCTCAACGACCGGGACCGCGATACCCTGGACGCCCGCATGAAGTCGGTCGAGGAGCGCTATCGCAAGCAGTTCAGCGCGCTGGACACGGTCCTGGCCGGGCTGCAGCAGACTTCGGCGTTCCTGTCGCAACGACTCGGCAGCAGCAACAGATGAAGTCGGGCTCGCGCAGGCCGTTAAGTTCAGCAGGACTTTCGGCCCTTGGGAGTGAGCGATGAATGCGCTGACCCGTTCGGCAATGCTGGCGGAATATCAAAGTGTAGCCATCCACGGTGGTATCGCCGCCGCGGATCCGCAACGCCTGATTCTGATGCTGCTGGACGGTGCGCTCGAGCGAATTGCGCAAGGGCGCGGCTTCATGGAACGCGGTCTGATCGCAGACAAGGGCCGTGTGTTAGGCCGTGCCATCGCGCTGATTCAGGAACTGCGCGCCAGTCTCGACATGACCGCCGGCGGCCAGATCGCCGGCAACCTCGACGCCCTCTACGATTACTGCGGCCGGCAATTGTTGACCGCAAATGCGGACAACAATCCGCAGGCGCTCGAGCTGGTCAGCACGCTGTTGCAGGAAATCCGCAGTGCCTGGGTGCAATTGCCGGCCATGGCGCGCCAGGCGGTACCGGCGCCATGAACGAACTGCTGATGAATCCGATGCGCGCCGGCACTGCGCGACGCCGCCTGACCAAGAAGGGCGTGCTATGGCTGACCACGCGCATTGGCCGTCATGCATTGCGCGGCGAATGGCAGTCTGCGCACGCAGTCGCTGCGTCCCGCGATCGACTGCTGGCGACGATTACCGATACTGATACAGGCATCGACGCGATGCGCGCGGCGGCGGACGAGGCCCGCGCGGTGCTGGCGGTGACCATGAGTGGGCAGGCCGATGATTGAACAGGGCGACACCGTCATTCTGCGCAATGAACTGGCGTATATCGATTGCCTGCCAGTCAGTTTTCTGGTTGGCAAGGACGCGCCCGACGCCGCCGTCAGGGCCAGCATGGCTGAACACAATCTGCGATTGCTGCTGGCGAGCGCTGCGCTCGAAGAGCACGGCCAACTTGATAAGACCGACGATAACAGCCCGAATTCCGCCGACCTGTTACGGATGGAGCAGAAGGTCAATCTGTTGCTGGATGTGGTCGGCTATCTGTTAGCGGCCAGCCAGTCGCGGCCAGAGCCGACACCTATTCGTCTCAACGCCCTGGGGGCGGTATGGGAAGCGGGCGCGGCTACGCCGGCAGAAGGCGCCACCGGCGTTCTGAACGTCTACCTGCGCGATTGCCTGGTCCAGCCGCTGCAATTGCTGGCCAAGGCCGTCACTGTGAAGGACGGGGAAACGCATCTCGAGTTCGAGCACCTGCCGGATTCGGTGGCGCATCACCTGGAAAAGCTGGTTTTCCGCCGCCATCGGCGCCAGATTGCCGGCACGCGCCAGGCACGACGCGGCTAGTTGTTAGCTCCTAACAAAAATGTTCCAGGGGATAACCTGAGTCGTCAGGAAAACCCCGAATTCAACGCAAGTGTGATGCAGTCCGGTCCTGCGCTGCGACTGGGAGATGCTCATCACACACTATGGCAAATCGACGGTCGACAATGGCAACCGTTAACCGGAGGCCGAACTTGTCGAATCCTGCATCTGCACCCAGCGTCGTTGATCGCGGCCTCGAGCCCGAGCACGGACTGGAAGCGCATGGCGCCAAGCTGCCGAGCGGCAGCTCAGATGCAATTCGCCAGGTCATCCGCCTCGCGCGCAAGGTTGCCTGCCACGATTCCAGCGTCCTGATCCTGGGCGAATCCGGCACCGGCAAGGAAGTGCTGGCGAAGGCCATCCACCAGTCGAGTCCGAGGCGACGCGGGCCGTTCGTTGCGGTCAATTGCGGCGCGATCCCGGCCGAGCTGCTCGAAAGCGAGTTATTTGGCCATGAGAAGGGTTCGTTCACTGGCGCCATCTGCGCCCGGCGCGGCCGCTTCGAGGTCGCGGAGGGCGGCACGCTGTTCCTCGACGAAATCGGCGACATGAGCCTCAACATGCAGGTCAAGTTGCTGCGCGTCCTGCAGGAGCGCGTGTTCGAGCGGGTTGGCAATCACCAGTCCATTCCCTGCAACGTCCGGATCATCGCCGCGACCCATCGCAACCTGGAAACCGCCATTGAAAATGGCCAGTTTCGCGGCGATCTCTACTACCGCCTCAATGTATTCCCTATCGAAATGCCGCCATTGCGCGAGCGAATCGACGACCTGGATGCCCTGTTAGTCGACTTTGTCGAGTACAACCGCAACGCGGGGCGCGGGGTCATCGAGTTTACGGCGGCGGCGCGCGATGCGCTGCGTCGCTATCCCTGGCCCGGCAACGTGCGCGAGCTGAGCAACCTGGTTGAGCGCCTGTCAATTCTCCAGGAAGGCCGGCTGGTGCGCCTGCTCGATCTGCCGCCACGCTATCAGATGCCTGAGAGTGGCGATTGCCGCGTGCTGTGCGACAACCTGCCGGCAAGATTCACCGCGACCGAAGAGCCGGACGCGGCTGTGTTAGACGAAACCGAGACGATCCCGTTGCCGGTCAGCGCCGAGGCGCCCACCGCGCAGTTGCCGGACGAAGGTCTTGATTTGCGCGAACATCTGCTCGCGATCGAACGTGCGCTGGTGTCGCAGGCGCTGGTGCGCAGCGGTGGCGTGGTGGCGCATGCCGCCAAGCTGCTGGGTTTGCGCCGCACCACGCTGGTCGAAAAACTTCGCAAACTGGAATTCCCGGTTGCCGAAGCGTCGAACGATTGACGCCTGCTCCTCTTAACCCCCATAAACTGAGAACTCGATCACGCCTGCGGTGTACTAACGCCGTCGGCATGGTTCTTGCTTTCCGTTTGAGGGAGATCGCGAATCGTCGCGAACCTGAGGCAGGAAGAGCATGGAAACTGTTGTTAGTCAGCCGATCGACATTCCGGAACCGGTTGCGGTTGCCGACGCTTCACAGCAATTGATCGCATTGGCGGCGCGGGTGGCCGCGACCGATTGCACCGTGTTGATCGAAGCGGAGTCCGGCACCGGCAAGGAAGTGCTTGCCCGGTTCATCCATCGCCAGTCCAATCGCGCATCGCAGCCATTTGTGGCCGTCAACTGCGCGGCGATTCCGGAGACCATGCTGGAATCGCTGCTGTTCGGCTATGAGCGCGGGGCCTTCACCGGCGCGCATGCCATGCACGCCGGCAAGTTTGAGCAGGCGCAGGGCGGCACTCTGCTGCTCGACGAAATTTCCGAGATGCCGCTGGGCCTGCAGAGCAAGCTGCTGCGCGTTCTGCAGGAACGCGAAGTCGAGCGACTCGGTGGCCGTGGTTCGTTAGTTTTGGACGTAAGGGTCATTGCCACCACGAACCGACGGCTGCGCGACGAGGTCACCGCCGGCCGGTTCCGCGAAGACCTGTATTTCCGGTTGAATGTATTCCCGCTGGTGGTGTTGCCTCTGCGCGAGCGGCGCGACGATATTCTGCCGCTGGCGACACAACGCCTGGTGGTGAATACACCGCCCGGCAAGCCAATTCCGGCATTGTCCGCCGATGCTGCGCATCTGCTGTTGACGTATCGCTGGCCGGGCAACGTGCGTGAGCTCGACAACGTGCTGCAGCGCGCGCTGATCCTGGTGAACGGCACGGTCATCGAGGCTGAGCATCTGCACTTCGAGGCGCCGCGTCGTGAAAACGAGATCAACCTCACTGGCAATCATCGTGGCATCGACTCATCGGCGCTCGCGGAATCGCTCGAGCATCGCGAGCACGAGCTGATCCTCGGCGCCTTGCGCCTCGACGGCGTCACCCGCAAGGCGGTGGCGGAGCGACTCGGTATCAGTCCGAGAACGCTGCGTTACAAGCTGGCGCGCATGCGCCGTGTCGGAATTTCGGTACCAGCGGCCTGATCGGGACGCAGAGGAATACACGCATGAGCCAGATGGAAATCGATCGGGTGCTTTCGCAGATCCGCGACCTGCGCGCGCAGGCGGGCCTGAACCATGCGCCGCTCGCGGCCAAGCAGACTGAAAGCAATTCGACGGTCAGTTTCGCTTCAATTCTCAAGCAGGGTATCGATCAGGTGAACCAGCAGCAGAAAACCGCCTCGTCGATGGCGGCGGCGTTCGAACGTGGCGCTCCGGGCGGTGCCACGCGGAAGGCCGTCGAGCCACGAGCGCATCGACGGCTGCGACAGGTCCGCCGGCCGGGAGGCGCCCATCTCGTTGGCGAGTGAGTCGCGCACGTTGTCGGTCGACAGCGAGAACGCT
>DAIQQI010000190.1:0-6253 GCA_036786925.1 Steroidobacteraceae bacterium | reverse complement strand
TTCCCTACGAATACTCCGACATCGAGCATGCAGACGGCGACGTGGTGATCGACTGGCTGTCGACGCGACCCTGGTCGAGCGGCAACGTGGGTATGTTCGGCATTTCCTGGGGCGGCTTCAATGCGATCCAGATGGCGGCACGCGACGTGCCGGCGCTCAAGGCAATCATCGCAATCGATGCGACCGAAGATCTCTACCAGGACGATGTGCACTACATGGACGGGATCATGCACCTCGATGCCTGGGAGATGGAGATGGATCTCGACAATGCGCGGCCCGGGGCGCCGGATTTCCGCATCGACGATGACAATTTCCGCAACCGCTTCGATGTCGAGCCCTGGACTCTGTCGCACAAACGTCAGCAGCGCGACGGGCTGTACTGGGACCGTGCGTCACTGCGCGGCCGCTACGACAAGATCCGCATCCCGACGTTTCACATCGGTGGTTGGTACGACGGCTATCGCGACAGTGTCGCGCGCATGTTAGCTAACGTGAAGGGCGTGCCGGTGAAGGGCATGGTCGGCGCCTGGCATCACACCTGGCCGCACCAGCCGTATCCGGGGCCGGGCATGGAATGGCGGCACGAAGCGATCCGCTGGTTCGACCAGTTCCTGAAAGGCAAGAACACCGGCATCCTCGACGAGCCGCGCTTCGCGGTCTTCGTCCGCGACTGGCACTCGCCGGGTCCGCGCCTCGACCGCGCGCCGGGGCAATGGCGCTACGAGGATGGCTGGCCGGTCGCGCGGATCCGCGATCGGGTGCTGTATCCGCAGCCGAATCACACGTTGGATACCGCGGCGCCGGCTCCAACGACCCACCAGCTCGGTTACCTTCCGTCGGTCGGTTTCGAGGGCGGCGGCCCGGTCATGTGGTGGGGCGATGTTGCGCACGACCAGCGGGGCACGGACGCCTTCAGCCTCGTGTACGACAGCGCACCACTCGACGAGTCCGTCGAGATCCTGGGTTTTCCGCGCGCCTTGCTAACAGTTGCTGCCAGCGCGACGCGCGCCAACTGGGTCGCGCGCCTGTCCGATGTTGCGCCGGATGGCACAGTGACGCAGATCACGGGCGCCGCGATGAACGGCACGCACCGCGTTTCGGCGCGGGAACCGCGGGCGCTGGTGCCGGGTAAGCCATTCGAGCTCGACATCGAAATGCACTTCACCTCCTGGGTGTTCCCCAAGGGACACCGCATCCGCCTTGCGATCAACAACGCGCAATGGCCGATGCTGTGGCCAACACCGGAGCCGATGACGACGCAGCTCAGGCTTGAGGCTTCGAAACTCTCGCTGCCGGTGGTCCCTTTCGAGAAGCGACCCGTGCCTGATTTCCTGCCGCCGTCGAAGAACGACCCGGAATACGCCGGGGTCGAATCGCTCGAAGGTGGCACCGTCTCGGGCTACGGCGAGATCTCCTCGGTGGAGCGCAACCCGCAGACCGGCGCCGTGGTCGCGAAGGCGACTAACAACAACGCAACCCGCTACCCGTGGGGCACCGCACGCAGCCACGAGACCATCCGCTATGACGTCAACGACAACGCGCCCGCTGATGCCGCGGTGACTGGCACGCACCGCATGGAAGTCGAGCTGCCCGGCCGCACTCTCATCTGGGACGCGGAGCTGACGTTCCGCAGCGATCAGCAAAACTTCTTCTACGTCTATCGGCGCCGGCTAACAGAGAACGGCAAGCTGGTGCGCGAGAAGACCTGGCGCGAGACCATAGCCAGGGACCATCAGTAGTGAGGCGTCGAGCCTCGGGAACCTGGCGGTCCCGAGGCTCGACGGCGGGGTTGACCGCTCAACCTCCCAGCGGATGGAACCACACGCGCTCTGCGGTGCCCTGCATGACGGTGCCCGGGTTGGTCTGCAACATGTTGACTGTCCTGCCATAGGGCCGGATCTGCAGTGCAAACTTGATCCCGTCCAGAAAGGTCAGCGTTCCGGTGCAGTTGGCGTCCACGGTGTACGTGCCGGCGGCCCCCTGCGGGGGTTGGATAATGTTGCCGTTGAAGCTCAATGAGATCTGAGGCGTCGTAACACTGCCTTGGCCGTCGAAGATAAGGGTTTCGATAATGGCCTTGGGAAGCGCTACTCCATTGACGATGTTGAACCCGCTCGCGTTGAATTGGTACACGCCTCGCAGCGAGGTCGCTCCGCAAGCCGTGACTGCAAACCCTTCGGCCTTGGCTGCGGACGGTGTGGCGAGCCCCGCGGTCAGCGCGGCGACAGCGGAAACAAGCAAAATGGACTTCATGGTGTTCTCTCCCGGTGTTATACGGCAGGTTTGCCGCTACTCCTGATAAGCGAGAACGGGAGCCAAACTCCGTCATCCGTCAGTAATTTACCCCGAGTCGCAGGCCAAACAGGCGCGGCGCTCGGAGCGTGCCGACCACGAACGAACCGAAAGGGTGCTGAAAGCTGTTGGCGACAACGGCCTCGTCGGTCAAGTTGTTGCCGAAGGCCGCAATTTCCAGACGCTTATCGCGGCTCGTCCAGGTCACCGAGGCACCCAGGGTTGTATAGCTTCCCTGGTACTCGAGTGGCGTGAAGTCGAGGCCGGTCAAGACTTCCGTCTGGTATCGCAGGCGGGTCGCGACCATGACCCGGCCGCGACTGGCCAGGTCAAAGGTTCGCTCGGCTGTCAGGTTGATGGTCCACTCGGGTGCGTAGGGTGCCCGCTTGTCGCTGCAGTCCACCCGGAAAACTGCGCCGCCCGGCGTCACCGCACAGCCGGTCAGCGGCGGTGCAGGTCCCGGTACGTCGTAGCGGAATTCGTCGTAGACGGCATCCAGATACTGCGCGTTCAGGCGAATCCGCGTGGCGTCGTTCAACAGCCAACGCGTATCCAGCTCGATGCCCCGGATGGTGGCCTTGCCGACATTGCGAGTGATGAGGTTAGTGGCGCCACGCGAGTCGCGCGCGACTGTGCTGATCTGTTGATCATCGTATTGCCAATGGAAGGCTTCAACGTCCAGTTGCAGGCGGCCGTCAAGCAAGCGGTTGCGCGAGCCTAACGTGACCGCGTCCAACTGTTCCGGCTGGAAGACTCGCGAGTCGTTCGAAAAGAAGAACCCGCCAGACTTGAAACCGGTCTCGAAGCTGGCATACAGAAAACGGTTTTCAGCGACGTCCCAATCGACCGCCGCGCGCCAAGTCCATTTGGCGAAAGTCAGCTTGTCATTACTAACAATTGCAAACGGCGCCGTAACCGTCCCATCCGCCGCCGGACCCGGCGTTGGCGGGGAAATTTGCGTCACCGGGAAACGCGCGGCATTGGGGCAGGACGCGACGGGCACCGGCGGGCACAGCCGCAGGGCGCCATCGAACGTGCCGCGGAAGAACTTCTCCTCGTCCGTGTACCGTGCGCCGACCGTGGCACGCACCGAATCGGACCAGGCGTACGTCAGGCGTCCGAAGGCCGCGCTGCTTTGAATCCCGGTCTGGTATTTCTGGACCGACATCGAGTACTGCGTGTT
This sequence comes from Steroidobacteraceae bacterium, assembly GCA_036786925.1. Taxonomy (GTDB): domain Bacteria; phylum Pseudomonadota; class Gammaproteobacteria; order Steroidobacterales; family Steroidobacteraceae; genus UBA964. Next base: position 2,778 of record DAIQQI010000190.1, on the reverse strand, counting down.
AGGCACGAACAGCGGGATATTATTGGCTTCATCGAACCAGTAGGCCCCGGCGATGTAGCTGAAACGTCCCGAGCGGTTTGACGCAAAGCGCGCCTCGACGCTTGTCTGGCGATCATCCTCGATCGTCGTCACGGTCGGACCCAGGGCGGTGCCCACGGTATCGAGGTGGCTCTCCCGGTATGCGGGCAGCAGCGTGAAGGTGCCGCTGGCGGTCGTCCAGTCGACTTCCGCGTGCAAGCCACGAAACCAGTTGTCCAGTCGCTGGGTCGGCGGGATCCGGTTGAAGTTGCGGCCCGCGATGCCGTTACGCTGGGTTTCCAGGAACGCGCCGACCTCCGCGGATGAAATGCCATAACGGTTGGCGGGGCCGAGCGCGAGGGCCGTGGTGCCTGTGCCACGACCGCCCTGGTCAAAGTAGTCGGCCGCCACGCGAATCGAGAAATCGTCGCGCGGCTGTGCCAGGAAGGAAATACGGCCGGCCGTGTCGTCCTGCTCGTCCAGCCCGTCGCTCATGAAGCCGCCGTGCTCGGCGTGGAAGGCCGCGGCGCGCATTGCGGCGCGGCTGCCCAGCGGAATGTTGAGAGTGCCGTCGAAACGGCGCTGCTCTTCGTTGCCAATCTCCATGCTTGCCTGGCGGCTCCAGGCGCCCAGTTCGGGACGTCGCGGCAGAACATTGATGGCGCCGCCGGTGGCATTGCGCCCGTAGAGCGTCCCCTGCGGTCCCTTCAAGACCTCGATGCGCTCCAGGTCGTAGAAGAATCCGGCGGTGGAATGCGGGCGGCCGATGAACACCCCGTCCACATTGAACGCAACGGCCGAATCTGTTAGCACGTTGCCGGTGAAATTGCCGACGCCGCGCAGGTAGTAGACGGATATCGGCGCGGCGCTGGCCGCCACCTGCAGGGATGGCACCAGGTCGGTGAGTTCCTGGGGCTTCGCGACCCCCGCGTCGCGCAGCTCGCCCGGCGTCACCACGCTGACTGCGACAGCCGCCCGTTGCACATATTCTGCCTGGCGCTGGGCGGTAACCCGCACTTCTTCGAGTCGCGCCGGATCCTGCGCCTGAGCCGGTCCCGAAACACTCAAAATGGCCACGGCGGCCCATCGACCTAACTTCATGTGCGTGCCCCCCGTGCCACAGCCAGGTACCTCCGGGTTCGCGCATCATATCGACTCGAGCCAGCAACTCGATGGATTGCACGAATGGAGGGTCATTGTGGCAACATCCATTATTGTACGTTCCAAGTTGACAGATCGCCGATTCGAAGAACATCAGGTCTGGTGACCGTCCCAATGACCATGGCGGGGGAAGCGGGTCATGAATGATTCGAACGACGCGCCTCTCGTGACGGCGCTGCTGCGTCAGTGGCGAGACGGCGACCAGTCAGCGCTGGGTCGGCTGCTGCCGGTGGTGCAGCAGTCGTTCCACCGGCTCGCACACCGCTATGTCAATCGTGAGAGAGCCGGCCACACGTTGCAGACGACCGCACTGGTCAACGAAGCCTTCGTCCGTCTGCTTGGCGAGCAGCAGGTTGACTGGCAGAGCCGGGCGCATTTCTACGCGGTGTCTGCCCAGGTGATGCGCCACATTCTCGTGGATTACGCGCGCCAGCGGGTTTCCGGCAAGCGAGGTGGACAGTTCCACCACGTAACGCTGGACGGCGAGCTGGCGGTGTCGGACCAGCGCTCGGCGGAACTCGTCGCGCTCGACGACGCGCTGGCTGAACTCCAGAAAGTGAACCCGCGAGGCAGCCGGGTCGTGGAATTGCGCTACTTCGGCGGGTTGAACAACAAGGAAGCCGCCGATGTATTGCAGGTCTCCGAGACCACCGTCGAGCGCGACTGGCGGCTCGCAAAGGCATGGCTTTTCCGGGAATTACAGACGGAGTAGTTGGCGCATATGAGACCGGACTTGCTGGAGCACGTCGATCGGATTTTTCACTCGGCACTGCAATTGCAGCCCGATCAACGCGCCGCGTTCCTCGACGAGTGTTGCGCCGGCGACTCCGAGCTGCGCAACGAGGTCGAGTCGCTGATCGCTGCCCACGACCAGTCGGGCGACTTCATCGAGTCCACCGCGGCCGACGTCGCAGCGGCGGTTCTTGGCCGCAAATCGCTCGCGGGCAGCCAGGTCGCACAGTACCGCGTGGGCGCGCCCCTGGGCAGCGGCGGCATGGGCGAAGTGTATTCGGCCACTGATCGGATGGGCCGCGGCGTCGCACTCAAGGTACTGGCACCGTCGCTCGTCGAGGACCGCCAGTACATCGCGCGTTTTTTGCAGGAAGCGCGTGCAGTTCTCGCGCTCAATCACCCGAACATCGTGACTGTTTTCGATATCGGTGATGACAACGGCGTCTATTACATCGCCAGCGAACTGGTCGAGGGTGACACCCTGCGAGCTGTGTTGTCGCGCGGCAGGCCGGGCCTGGCGCAGTTGCTCGACATTGCCATCCAGATCTGCACAGCGTTAGGTGCCGCGCACGAGCGGGGCGTCGTGCATCGCGACATCAAGCCGGAAAACGTAATGCTGCGCGATGACGGGTACGTCAAGGTGCTGGATTTTGGCATCGCAAAACTGACCGGTGGGTTCCGCGGACCGCGCGGTGTCGGCGGTTTCGCTGCCACGCAACTCGAGACCAACGCGGGGCTGCTGGTCGGCACGTCTGCCTACATGTCGCCGGAGCAGGCGCGCGGTAACGAGGTTGATGCGCGGACCGACGTTTGGAGTTGCGGGGTCCTGTTGTATGAAATGACTGCCGGCCAGCTTCCATTCGCAGG
>DAIQQI010000013.1:0-20284 GCA_036786925.1 Steroidobacteraceae bacterium | reverse complement strand
ATTGAACGGCGCCGCCCAGTGCCTGATCGGCGAGGCGGCCACGGTTGCAGAGTTGCGCGCGCGGTTTGCGGCGCAGGTTGCGCGCGCCGATCACTCCGATGTCGAGGCCTTCGCAGCGTTTGTGGCGCGCCGGGCGGCACTGGCACTCGACCTGCAGGAACGCGGTGTGCGCGGCAGCCGCTACAAAGTGCCGCATTTTGTCAGCGATGCCGTGCGCACGAGTCCAAAGTTCCGTGCCGCGCTCGAGCGCCTGGCAACTGAGCGCGGACAACCGCTGGCGGCTATTGACAGCGAAGCGCGCCGTTACATGAAGGAGCTGATTGCGCGGCCCAGTGCGCTGTTTCTCGATCTGCGCGCGCGGCTCGACCGCTTCATGTTCACGTCCGGGTATGACAAGGCGATGGACTTCGACGCCGCCGAGTTCGAGAAGCTGCGCCAGACCATGCGTAATCACCCGACACTGCTGCTCTTCACGCACAAGACCTATATCGATGGCACGACGCCCACCTATCTGCTCTACCAGAACGATTTGCCGATGCTGCACAGCTTCGGCGGCATCAACCTGGACTTCGCGGGCGCAGGCTCATTGTTCCGCCGCTCGGGCATGATATTCATCCGCCGCACCTTTCAGGACAATCCGGTCTACAAGCTGGTACTGCGGCATTACATCGCCTACCTGCTGGGCAAGCGATTTCCGATGTCCTGGGCTTTTGAAGGGACGCGCTCCCGCCTTGGCAAGCTGATGCCGCCGCGTTATGGCCTGCTGAAATACGTGCTCGATGCGGCGCAGGACGCCGGTATCGCCAATCTGCACATCGTGCCCTTTGTCACGAGCTTCGACCTGATTCGCGATGTCGAAGAGTACGCCCTGGAGCAGACCGGTCGTGCCAAGAAACCCGAATCGCTAACCTGGTTCATCGGCTACCTGCGCAGTCTGCGTGAGCCGATGGGCCGCATCCGTATCGATCTTGGCGAGCCGGTGGTGTTGCCACACGCGCCTGCACCCGATGACAAGCAGGCGCTGGCGCGAATTGCGTTCGACGTCGCAGTGCATGCCAATCGCGTCACGCCCCTGACCGTGACATCGGTGATCTGTCTCGGGCTGTTAGGGGCGGCGCCGCGCGGCGCGACCGCGAAAGAGCTGCAGGCTTTCATCCGCTTCGTCACCCGCTGGGCGCGCGAGCGAGCCATCCGCATGACCGCGGAACTGGCCGCGCGCGACCAGCCGGCCATCACGCGCACCATAGATACGCTGGTCAACAGCGGCCTGCTGGTACGCCACGAGGCGGGCGGGTCAACGGTGTACGCAATCGAGCCCGCGCTGCACCCGATTGCCACCTACTATCGCAACACGATCGTGCATCATTTTCTCGACAAGGCGATCATCGAATTATCGATCTACAAGGCTCGCAGCATCGACGGCGGCAATCCGACCAGCGTATTCTGGGCCGAAGCGGAGCGCTTGCGCGACCTGTTCAAGTTCGAGTTTTTCTACCCGCCCAAGGCGCAGTTCCTGGATCACCTGCAGGCAGAGCTGAATCGCACCGACCCGTTGTGGGAAACCAGGCTCGAGGCCGGCGGCGATGCCGTGGACAAACTGCTGGTGCGCCTGCAGCCGCTGGTCGGGCACGCGGTGTTGCTACCCTATGTCGAAGCCTACTCGATCGTATTCGAGCTGCTTGTTAGGCTCAAGCATGGCGAGCAGCTTGACGAGAATGAGTGCGCGGCCCAGGCTTTGCTGCAGAGCCGGCAAGCCTACCTGCTGCGACGCATTACCAGCGAGGCGTCCATCGGCAAGATCCTGTTTCAGAATGCCTACCGGCTTGCGGCAAATTTCGGACTGGCCGCCGGGACTGACGATCAGGTGATCAAGGGGCGCAAGGCGCTGCTGCGCGAGTTCCGTGAACTTGCGCGGCGCATGGAACGAATGCGGCTCGATATGCTTGCGAACGCGGACGAGAACAGCGACCGGGAGTGGCAATGACCATGCAGCAATTAAGTGCCCAGGATGCGCAGTTCCTGTACGCGCAGTCCGCCAACACGCTAACGCACGTGATGGGCATCTACATCTACGATCCATCGACGGCGCCCGGCGGCACGGTGCGATTCAAGGACATCATTGCTCAGATCGAGCGCCGCATCGATAGCTCGCCGGTCTTCAAGCGCCGGCTGCATCGGCTGCCGTTCGATATCGACTATCCCTACTGGGTGGAGGATGAGCACTTCGACGTCGAAGCGCATGTCACGCATGCGCGGCTGCCCGAGCCCGGTGACTGGCGCCAGTTCTGCATCGTCGCGGCCCGCCATTTCAGCCGGCCGATGGACATGACGCGACCGCTCTGGGATGTGTATGTCGTGGAGGGCCTGGACCGCATCCCGGGCGTTGCGCCCGGCAGTTACGCCTTGCTGCATCGCATGCATCACGCTGCCATCGACGGCGTGTCGGGCACGCTGGCGTTCATCGCACTCAGCGACAAGGACGCCAACGGCACGCCGGCGCTGGAATTGAACAGCCAGCATGGCGAGCTGGGAAAGATGCCGGCCACTGCCGATGTGGTCATGCGCGCGGTGAATTCGAATCTGAGCTCGCCTGTCAAGCTGCTGAACGCGGCCATGAAATTCATGCCGGCGCTGTTAGGCGCCGCGATGAAAAACAGCCAGCCTGCGGCCGGTGAGAATCGGACCGGCGTGCCGCAGACGCGCTTCAATGCGCCGATTTCACCGCACAAGATCTTCAACGCCGCGAGTTTCGCCCTGGCTGACATCGGCAAGTTACGGGCGCTGGTCGAGGGAGCGACGGTCAATGACGTCGTGCTGGCGATCTGCAGCGGCGCACTGCGTATCTATCTGTCGCGCCACAAGGAGTTGCCGAAGTCTTCCCTGGTTGGGATCGCACCGATCAACGCGCGTTCGCGCAGCGATGCAGAAACGATTCCGGGCAACAAGATTTCGGCGATGACGGTACGGCTGGCGACGACCGTCGAGAATCCGGTAAAACGCCTGCAGGCGATTCGCGAATTCACCCGCGACGCCAAGGAAGCGAAATCAGGCCTGAGCGCGCGCCTCATGACGGATCTCACCAAGCATATCCCGGGCGCTACCATGGCGGGCGTTGCGCGGCTGCTGACCAGCGAACGGTTCGCGCCCCGGCAAACCAACCTGTGCATAACCAATGTGCCGGGTCCGCAGTTTCCGCTTTATATGAATGGCGCGATGCTGACGCACCAGTTTGGCATGGGGCCGATTGCTAACAACATGGGCCTGTTCCTGGCGGCGCTCAGTTACAACGGCCGCATCAGTTTCTCGGTGACATCCGATCGGGCGATGATGCCGGACAGCGATTTCTTCGCCGATTGCATCCGCTCGGCTTTCGATGAACTGTGCCGGGCCCTGCCGCAAGCGCCACCGCGCCAGCGCAAGGCGCGCAGGCAGAAGCACTCATGACTGACAACAACCTGACACTGCCGCCGCAATCGCTGGCGCCCGGGGCGCGCCTGCACTGCAAGGCGTGGCTGCCCGGCGGCCCGCCGAAGGCGATCGTACTGTTAGCCCATGGCTATGCCGAGCATCTTGGGCGTTACGAGCACGTCGCGGCGTGGCTGAACCGCTCCGGCTACGGCGTCTACGCCGTTGACCACTGGGGGCACGGGAAATCCGACGGCGTACCGGGTTTCGTGCCCGCATTTTCGGTCTATGTCGACGGCATCGCGGCCTTGCTCGAGCGGGTCAAGGCAACGCACCCTGGCGTGCCGAGGATCCTGCTAGGGCATAGCATGGGTGGGCTGATCGCCGCAGCCTGCCTCTTGCGCTGGCAGCACGAATTCGCCGCCGCGGTGCTGTCGGGGCCCGCGATCAAGGCGGCGCAGGAGCCGTCGGCGCTGACGATTGCGATCGCGAAATTGTTGTCGAGGATTGCGCCGCGGCTGGGCGTGCTGCAACTGGATGGCAGCCTTGTTAGCCGCGATCCGCAGGTGGTGGCCGCCTATCTCGCCGATCCGCTGGTCTACAAGGGCAAGGTCGGCGCGCGGCTCGGCGCCGAGATGTTTGCAGTCATGGGCGAGGTTCAGGCGCAGGCCGCATGCATTACCCTGCCGTTGCTGATTCTGCACGGTGCCGAGGACGGCCTTGCCGCGCCGGCCGGATCGGAATTCCTGCAGCAACATGCGGGGTCGGCCGACAAGACGCTCAAGATCTATCCGGGCCTGTACCACGAGATTTTCAACGAGCCGGAGCAGCAGATGGTACTCGGGGATATGGTGGCGTGGATTGACCGGCACGTGGCAGCGTGAGCACGGCCGCCCATGATCGCGAACTGCGCCTAAGCTCCTATCTGCGCTGGGTGCCGCGGGCGACACCGGCGTTTCTGTTAGGTCTGGTGCTGTTCGTGCTCGGAAAATTCTTCCGGCTGTCCGCTGGCCCGGACTTCAACATTCAAACCTTGCGCGCCCGGCTCACGCGTATTGACTCGCGGTTCATGCGCATACCCGGCTGGTTGCGGCAGCAATGGGTGCAGGTCGACGGCATTCCGGCGCGGTGGATCAGCCATGCGTCGGTTGAAGGCGGTCCGGTGCTGCTGTATCTGCACGGCGGCGCCTTCACATTTCGCCTGCCTAACGCGCACGCCATCTGGGCGGGCAGGCTCAGCCGCGAGCTGCGGGCGCGCGTGCTGATGCCGGACTACCGCCTGGCGCCGGAGCACCCCTATCCGGCGGCGATCGACGACGCCTGCAAGGTGTACCGGTGGTTACTCAGTCAGGGTATCGAACCGCAACGCATCGTCGTCGGCGGCGAATCGGCCGGCGGCAACCTGACGCTGTCCTTGCTGTTGCGGCTGGCGCATGCCGGACTGCCGCAACCTGCGGCCGCGTTCGCGATTTCGCCGGTCACCGACGCGGCTCTTGCCGGCGATACCTACCGTACGCGGGCGGCTGCCGACCCGATTCTGGATGCGGCCACGATGCCATTTTTCCGCGACCAGTATGTTGCCATTGCCAATGTTACGGATCCGTTTGTATCGCCAGTCCACGGGCATTACCGGGGCTTGCCGCCGATTCTGATACAAATTGGCACCAACGAGATCCTGCTCGACGATGCCTGCCGCGCGGCGCAGCGTATCCATGAATCCGGCGGCCGGGTCAGCTGCGAGGTCTGGGAGGGCATGCCGCACGCTTTTCCGCTGTTGGATGTGCTCCGGGAGAGTGAGCTGGCGCTCAGTAATATCGGCCGCTTCGTGTTAGCAATACCGGAGTTCCATCGGCAGTGAGCCATGCCAGATAATGTAAAAATGCGTCACGCCCGTACAGCGACTCCGCCCGCGCTGGTGCACAGCCTGCTGGAAGTCCGTGCGCTGCTGGAGATGGGCGCACTGGCGGCGTTGACGCCATTGCTCGCGACGCTGCCACGCGGCGACGGCCATCCGGTGATGCTGATCCCGGGTTTTGGCGCCGCGCATGGATCACTGCTGGCGCTCACGGTCGTATTGCGGGCCCTGGGCTATGACACTGAAACCTGGGGCCAGGGACGAAACCTCGGCATCTGGCGCCAGTCGACCGAGGCACTCGATAGACGCGTGCGTGCTTTGCACCACGAGCGGGGCCGCAAGGTCAGTGTCGTCGGTGTTAGCCTCGGCGGCGCCTATGCGTTTCACGCGGCGCATCGCGAGCCCGACAGCGTGCGGACGGTCGTCGCGCTGGGGGCACCGATGCAATTTTCGCGCGACGGGCGCCAGGCGCCGCTGCTGATGCGTGCGGCCTATCGTTACTTCGCCATGGCCAAGGACGCGAGCGAGCATTTGCCGGCGGCGCGCACGAACATGCTGCGCAAGGCGCCGCCTGTACCCTCGACCTGCCTGTATTCGGCGACCGATGGAGTGGTCCATCATTCGCACGCGCAGCTGCGTAGCCGTTCGCGCACCCATGAAAATGTCTGGGTGCCGGGCAGCCATTTCGGGCTTGGCTTCAATCCGGCCGTGATGTGGCTGCTGGCCGATCGACTCGCCCAGGCCGAAGGCAACTGGAAGCCATTCAAGCCGACCGGACCGGCACGTTTTTTGTACAACTCGTTCGCGGGGTTTGCCGGTATGCAAGGCTTCGTTGCCGCGCCGGGTCGCAGGGTGCGTTCCTGACATCGGACCGGGTCTCAGAAACCCAGCTGCCGCGCCGCGAGGTCGAACAGCACTTCTTCCGCGCCGCCCGCGACCGCGAAGCTGCGTGCTTCCCGGTAGATTCTCTCGACCGGTGAGTCGCCGGTGTAGGCGCTGCCGCCGAGAATCTGCATGCACTCCTGCGCGCAATGCTGTAAAGCTTTGTTAGCGGCGACCTTCAGCATCGAGAGTTCCGCGACCGGTGTTTCGCCCTGCTCGAAGCGCCAGACCACCGTGTCGAGATAGGCGTAGGTCATGTCAACCCGCTGGATCATTGCGACGAGCTTGTGGCGAGTCACCTGATGATCGATGACGCGCTTGCCGAAGGTCTGGCGTTGCTGCGCAAAAGCGATCGCTTCGGCCATCGCAGCGCGCGCCATCGCCAGCGTCGCGGCGATGCCGCTGAAGCGTTCAATGTTGAACTGGTGGGCGAGGCCGGCGAAGCCCTTGTTCTCGACGCCGATGAGATGGTCGGCCGGCACTTCGACGTTTTCGAAACGAATCGAGCCGTTGTTGCGGTTGTACCAGTGCAGCCCGGCGATCGATGCGGTGCTGACACCGGGACGGTCGGCTTCGATCAGGAGCAGCGACAGCCCGCCCGAGCCCGCGCCACCCGTGCGCACGGCGGTCAGCAGGTAGTCGGCGCGTGTCGCGCCCGAGATCAGGGTCTTGGCGCCGTTGACGACGAACACATCGCCGCGCCGTTCGGCCGAGGTCTGAAATGATCCGACATCGGAACCACCGGAAGGCTCGGTGACTGCGAACGCCATGCGCTTATCGCCGGCCAGCACCGGGCGCGCGATGCGTTCGCGCAGCGCCTCCGGCGCCGAGGCGATGATCGGTGGCAGCGCGATCCAGTGAGTCGCGAGGTCGGCGAATACCACGCTGGAGCCCAGGCGAAAGAATTCTTCGGCGAAAATGATGCGGTGATAGAGATCCACCGGACCCGTGCCGCCATATTCGCGCCCAAAGCCCATGCCCAGCAGGCCAGCGCGCGCCGCCTCGACATACAGCGAGTCTGGGAAGGTTCCGGCCGCGTTCCAGGCCGCGAGATGCGGCGCAATCTTTGCATCGACGAAGCCGCGCAGTGCGGATCGCCACTGGTCGTGAGCGGCCGTGAGGAACGGGCTCTTTGGCCGCAGTCCATCGAAGTCCAGTTTACGGGTCGGCAGGGCCATGACGTGCTAACAACGCGGCCTATTTGCCGGCGTTAGGATCGTTCATCTGGAAATAATCGCGCCAGCCGGTGATCAGACCGTCGGGACCGAACTCGATGATGCCCATGTAGGGGTGCTTGACCAGCACGCCGTCCGCGTTGACGTATTCCTCGCGGCCTTCGCTGAACAGCCGGCCATCGCGTTCCGCCCAGTGCTCGATGACCCAGGTGGTCGCCGTGTGGTTGGCCCAGTACTTGGTGATGAAGCGATCGACCCAGTCGCGACCCTTCAGCGGCCGCGAACCGAAGTGGTAGTGGTACTCGACATCGGGAGCGAAAAACGCCAGAAATGCAGCCTTGTCGCGCCGCTGGGCCGCCTGCTGCAGCCGGCGAATCACCTCGATCCTGGGTTCGGTCGACACAACACTCATGGGCTGCCTCCGCGTTTGTGGCCGAAGTGTGCACCGCCGGGAGTCACTTGCGCAACAGAACTGCCGCGGCGGCTGGCGCCCGGTATGATGCGGCTGGCAGGAGGCAATTAACAATGCGCGCACTGGTTTGTCGGGAATTCGGCACTGCCGATCAATTGCACATCGAGGATTTGCCGCAGCCGGCCATTGCGACAGGTCAGGTGCGGATTGCCGTGCAAGCCGCAGCGCTCAATTTCCCGGACTTGCTGGCGATTGCCGGCAAATACCAGATCAAGGCGCCGTTGCCGTTCGTTCCCGGGGGCGAGGCGGCCGGCGTGGTGACTGAGGTCGGGCCGGGCATCAGCCAGTATGCGGTGGGCGACCGGGTCATTTACGGCGGCTCATACAGCGCCTTCGCAGAGCAGGTTTGCGTACCGGAATCGTCCTTGTTAGCAATGCCCGCGGATATGGATTTCCCGACAGCCGCGTCTTTCAACGTGACGTATTCGACCAGCTACCATGCGCTCAAGCAGCGCGCGGCGCTGCAGCCTGGCGAAACACTGCTGGTGTTAGGCGCTGCGGGGGGTGTCGGACTTGCCGCGGTCAACATCGGCGCAGCGATGGGCGCGCGAGTCATCGCGGCCGCGTCGACCGAAGCCAAGCTGGATGTTGCCTGCGCCGCGGGGGCCACGGAGCGAGTCAATTATTCCACCGAATCGCTCAAGGACCGCATCAAGGCGTTGACCCGCGGCACGGGCGTCGATGTTGTCTACGATGCCATCGGCGGCGAGTATTCTGAACCGGCGTTGCGCTCGATCGCGTGGGACGGACGATTTCTGGTGGTCGGCTTCGCCGCCGGCAATATCGCGAGTATTCCGCTGAACCTGCCGCTGTTGAAAGGCTGCGCGATTCTGGGCGTGTTCCTGGGCGCCTGGCGCGAGCGTGATCCGGACGGTTATCGGCGTAATTTTGCCGAGCTTTGCGCGCTTTATTCGTCGGGACGGGTGCGTCCATTGATCAGCAGGACATTTTCGCTCGACCAGTATCAAGAAGCGTTTGCTGAGCTCAGCGGCCGGCGGGCGGTTGGCAAGCTGGTGTTCAAAGTCAGCGCACCGTCGGGCCGGTGACACTTATGCATTCGGCACGATAGCGCTACCATGCAATTGTAAACGGAGAAGCCCCGATGACTGACTTCACGCGCAGCCCGCGCGAAATGGACCTCGAAGCGCGCACGCAGAAATTCATTCGCGACGTGGTCATACCCTATGAAAAGGATCCGCGGCTCGGTGCGCATGGTCCATCGCCCGAGCTGGTCGCGGAACTGCGCGATCATGCGCGCGCCGCCGGACTGCTGGCGCCGCAGGTGCCCGAAGAGTGGGGCGGCTATGGCCTCAACCATCGTGAGACGGCGACGGTGCTGCGCGCCTCCGGTTACTCTTTGTTAGGTCCGCTGGCGATGAATTGCAGTGCGCCCGACGAGGGCAACATGCATCTGCTCGACAAGGTGGCGACGCCGGCGCAGAAAGCGCGCTTCCTGGCGCCGCTGGCGGCGGGCACGGTGCGCTCGGCCTTCCTGATGACCGAGCCGGATGGTGGCGCGGGCTCCGACCCGGACATGCTGAGCACGACTGCGCGGCTGGACGGCGATCACTGGGTCGTCAACGGCCGCAAGTGGCTGATCACGGGCGCGACCGGCGCGAGCTTCGGCATTGTCATGGCCCGCACCGGCGATCACGCCACCATGTTTCTCACCGACATGAATGCCAAAGGCATCGTAATCGAGCGCGTGCTGGACACGATGGATGTGGCGATACCGGGCGGTCACTCGGTGATACGTCTCGAGGGCCTGCGGGTTCCCGCCAGCCAGGTGTTAGGTGCCGCGAACGAGGGATTTCGCTATGCGCAGGTGCGTCTCGCGCCAGCGCGTCTGACGCATTGCATGCGCTGGTGGGGCGCGGCGCAACGCGCGCATGATATCGCGGTGGACTATGCCTGTCGGCGCAAGGCGTTTGGCAAGCCGCTGATCGAGCACGAGGGCGTGGGTTTCATGCTGGCGCGCAACGAGGTCGAGCTGCTGCAGACTCGCCTGCTGATCGACTATACGGCCTGGACGCTCGACGAAGGCTCCAAGGCGACCACCGAATCGAGCATGGCCAAGATGAGCAGCGCCGAGACTTTGTTCCAGATCGTCGATCGCTGCGTACAGGTGTTAGGGGGCATGGGAATCACCGCGGATACGCAGGTCAGCCAGATATTCACGGAGATCCGCGCGTTCCGCATTTATGATGGCCCGACCGAAGTGCACCTGTGGTCGCTGGCGCGGCGACTGCAGCGACGTCACGGCAAGACGGCCGCAGGCTGGCAGCCGTGACAGAACAGCCGTGACAGAATCGCAGGCGCATGAATTCCGGCCCGGCCTGGAATTCGACGTGGCGGCGCTCGAATCCTATTTGTCTCGGGAACTGCCCGGATTCCAGGGCCCACTGCAGGTCCGGCAGTTTCCGGGCGGGCAATCGAATCCTACTTACCGGCTGCTGACACCGCAGCACGGCTATGTGCTGCGCCGCAAGCCGCCGGGGCAGCTGCTGCCATCGGCGCATGCGGTGGATCGTGAATTCCGGGTCATGCGCGCCCTTGCCGAGCGCACGGATGTGCCGGTTGCGCCCACGCACGTGCTGTGCATGGACCGGGCCGTGATTGGCACCGAGTTCTACGTCATGGACTTCATGCAGGGACGGACTTTCTGGGATCCCTGTCTGCCCGAGGTTCCGCGTGAACAGCGTGCAGCGCTGTTCGATGCGATGAACGACGCGATCGCGCGGCTGCACGCGGTAACGCCGCAGGCCGCGGGGCTCGAGGATTTCGGGCGCGCCGAGGCCTATCTTGCGCGGCAGTTTTCGCGCTGGTCGAAGCAGTACCTGGCGGATGAGCAGGCGGGTCGCGTGCCCGCGATGGACCGGCTGCTCGAGTGGCTGCCGGCGCACATGCCCGCGGTGGAACCCGCGGCATCGGTCGTGCATGGCGACTATCGCATCGACAACCTGATATTTCACGCGACCGAACCGCGGGTCATTGCGATCATGGACTGGGAACTCGCGACCATCGGCGATCCGCTGGCGGATTTCGCCTATCACGTGATGATGTACCGGATGTCGAACGCCTCGATCCCAGGTTTGTTAGGCCGCGATACGGCGGCGCTCGGTGTGCCGGCGGAATCCGAGTACGTGCAGGCCTATTGCCGCCGCCGCCAGCTGCAGGGGCTGGCCAATCTCGATTTCTACCTGGCGTTCTGCATGTTCCGGCTCGCGGCCATTTTTCATGGTATCCGCGGGCGCGTCGTGCGTGGCACGGCGGTCAGTCCCCAGGCGCGCAAATACGCAGCCGAAGTCGAGGGCATGGCGGAACTGGCCTGGGCCCAGGCGCAGCGGACGTCAACGGCGCTTTGACTTGCCGGCGTCGGTTGCCAGCAGATGCTCGGCCAGCGCGCGAAACGCCGGCAGGGACTTGGGATCGAGATAGATGTTAGATGCCCAGGGCGCTGAACCGAAACGCGCGATGACCATCTCGGCCTTGGGATCGATGTAGATCGCCTGGCCATACACGCCGCGTGCTTCGAACACGCCGTGATCGTCGTGCGAGATCCACCACTGATTGTGATAACTCCAGCCGGGCAGGGTTGTATAGCCACCGTTGCGGAATTTTTCAGCGCTGCCGCCGCGCCGGATATCCGCGACCACAGCGGCAGGGATGACTTGCTGCCCATTCCACGCGCCGTTGAGACGCATCAGCTCACCGAAGCGCGCCAGATCGCGCAGGCCCGTGTTGAGTCCGCCGGCACCGATCGCGCTGCCATGTGAGTCGACCTGGATGTAGGCATCCTGCTCGGCGCCCAGCTTTTCCCAGATGCGTTCCTGCAGCACCTGCTGCGCCGACTTGCCGGTGACTCGGCACACCAGCCACGCGGTGACTTCGGCGTTCGCGGAGCGGTAGGTGAAGCCTGCGCCATGCTCGCCGTTCTTTTTTATGGTCGGCAGGTAGTCATACATCGAGCGCGGTCCCTGGTATCCGGGCGGCAGTGGCGCCATCCCGGCGCTGCGCGCGAAGTCCCAGATTTCGGCATCGGGGTCGGTGTACTTTTCCGAAAACTTGATGGCGGTGGTCATGTCGAGCAGCTGGCGCACCGTGGCATCGCCAAAAGCGCTGTTTGTCAGCTCTGGAATGTATTTTGAGACCAGCGCGGTCTCATCGAGCTTGCCTTCGTGGACCAGCATGGCGGCCAGCGTTCCGAAAAACGACTTGGTCACCGAATGCGCGATGTGCTGGCCCTGCGCTGTCAGCGCACCGAAATATTTTTCGTAGATGATCCTGCCGCGATGCAGGACGACGATGCCGTCGGTGTAGTTGGCCGCAAGCGACTCGGCCCAGGTCATGCGTGGCCCGCCACCCATTGGCGTGAAACTCACCGCATCGATGTCAGTGCGTTCTGCGCGCGGCAGTACGCTGAGCTTGCCACTGCCGCGATAGATCGGCGCCGTGGGCCGCAATTCCCGCCAGTGCGAAAGCGCCCAGCGCAGCTGCGGGAAGCGCAGGTAGCTGCCATCTTCGAATGCGACCCGGCGATCGGCGGGTGGCGGCGATCCGACCATGTACCCGAGCGTCACCGGGTCGCTGGCCCGGGCGTCCGGAAACTCCGGCGCCGCCTGCTGCGCGTTAGCTGCTGCCGCCAGCAGCAGGGCCAGCAAACCTGCTGTTAGCTTTTTCATCGCCTATGGGACACCCGGCCGGTCCGCCAGCGCCGCGATATCCGGCGGCGGCGCTTCGCCCGCCTTGAGCCGGTCGAACAGGCCGCGATCGAAATAGTCGCGCCACTCGCTGATCAGGCCGTCGCGGAACACCATGGTGCCGAGGTAAGGAATGGCGACCCGCCGCTGGTCCTTGATCATCACGAAATCGTCGACACCTTCCATGAAGATCTGGTTGCCATTGATGGCATGACGTTGAATTCGCCAGCGAATATCGGTGATGCCCGCGGCCATGGTAGTGAGAAAAGCGCGCATCGCGGCCTTGCCGCGGATCGCGGGAGTGCCGACATGCGAGTACCAGACAACGTCATCGGCGATCCGCGCCATCACGGCATCGACGTCCTTGCGCTTCCAGTCGGCGATCAGCGCGGTCACCGCTTCGAGTGACGCCATGCCCTTGCCGCTGCGACGCGTGCTGGCTGCAGACGCGGTGGTGGACGCGGCGAGGGCGGCTACGCCCGAGGCCTGGACAAACTGACGACGTTTCATGGCGGTCTCCCCTGACAATTGCGGCCATGCTTTCACACCTAAGTCCTTTATTGCAAGTCAAGTCGCTGAGCGCGTAGGCTTACGCCATGAGCCCCGACATGCTGCAGTTGACAGGTGCGAACGCCGTGCTGGTGTTTGGTTCGTTCATCGCCCTGTGGGTCATAGGGCTCTTTATGAAAGACTCGAGCCTGGTCGATATCTGGTTCGCGCCCTGCATTGCAGTGGCAGCGGTGCTGGGGCTTTACATCGGTGGCGGCGCAGCGTCGAGGAGCGCGCTGCTTGCGGTGCTCGCCATCGTCTGGGCGGCGCGGCTGGGTGGCTATTTGTTATGGCGCAACTGGGGCCGCGAAGATCCGCGTTACGCGCGCTTTCGCAAAACGCTCGAAGACCAGGGCAAGAATTTTGCCTGGCACAGCCTGACCCGCATCAATCTCTATCAGGGACTGATCGTCTTCATGGCGCTGGCGCCCTTCATCGTCGCGCAAACGGCTCCCGGGCCTGTCGAGCTGGGTGCGTTAGCTTATGCCGGAACTGCCATCTGGTTTGTCGGCGTGTTTTTCCAGGGTGTCGCGGACTGGCAGCTGGCGCGCTTCAAGGCGGATGCCGGCAACGCTGGCAAGGTCCTGGACACGGGCCTGTGGCGGTATTCACGCCACCCGAACTATTTTGGCGAGGCCTGCGTCTGGTGGGGCTACTGGTTGATCGCCTGCGAGGCGCCCTGGGGTTTCGTCACGGTGTTTGCGCCCGCTTTTCTGACCCGCTCGATAGTCGGCATGATGGGCAAGGAACTGGTGGAACGCCGCATGCTGAAGAAACGCGCGGGCTACCAGGACTACATCAACCGCACCAGCGGTTTTTTTCCGTGGCCGCCTAAGCGTCCCGCGTTACCACGAAGCTAACAGTCGTGGTGGCGCTGCCGCCGACATTGAGAGTCGCGACGGTCTTCGCCTCCGGCACCTGGTAGTTGCCGGCGACGCCGGCGCACTGCTTGAACGAATCGAGCAGCATGCGAACGCCGGTGGCGCCGACCGGATGGCCGAGGCCGATCAGGCCGCCGCTGGGATTCACCGGGATCCGGCCACCCATGGCGATGTCGCCGTTCTCGATCGCCTTCCAGCTCTCGCCGGGCGCCGTGATGCCGAAGTGATCAATGGCCATGTATTCCGTGGTGGTGAAGCAGTCGTGCGTTTCGATGGCGTCGAGCTGCTCGACCGAGGCCACGCCGGCGCGCTTGAAGGCATCGGTAATCGTGCCGCGTACATGCGGAAAAACGTAAGGCTCGCTGCGGCTCGCCTGGATCTTGGCGTCATAGGAAATGGGCGCAGTGCGATGGCCCCAGCCGCTGATGCGCGGCAGCGCGTCGCTACTGATGCCGTGCTCGCGCGCGTAACGTTCGGCGCGCGCCCGTGACGCCAGGAACACGATCGCCGCGCCGTCGGTGATCTGGCCGCAATCCTGCTTGCGGATGCGGCCGTCGATGACCGGGTTCTGCTGGTCGTCGGCGCTGAAGCTGTCTGCGGTAAATGACCATTTGCGGGTCTGCGCGTTCGGGTTGCGCTTCGCATTGTCGAAATTGATCTGCGCGATGCGCGCCAGGTGCTCGCGGCGCAGGCCATAACGCCGCTCGTATTCATCGCCTAACAAGCTGAACATGTGCGGCCACGGATACTGGACGCCGATGCACTCATGGCCGTTCCACATGGCGGTGCCGCCGATGTTGGCCGCGGCCTGGTCGCCCGGCACGTTGCGCATCTGCTCGACACCGACGACTGCCGCCAGCTCATAGCGCCCGGCTTCGATGTCCGCCATCGCGCACAGCGCGGCGATACTGCCGGAGGCGCAGGCCGCTTCGTGCCGGCTCGCCGGGATGCCGGCAAAATGCGGGTCGCTGGCGGCGAAGAAGCCGCCGAGATGTCCCTGGCCGCAGAAGATCTCCGCGGCGAAATTCCCGACATGCGCGACTTCGATGTCACGGGGCTCGAGCGCACTGGCGTCGAGACCCGCATGCACGGTGCCCTGGAATGCGTCAAATATTTCCTGGCCGTTGCGCGCCCAGTTCTGCGCAAAGTCGCTCTGGTAGCCGCCGAGAATGTAGACCTGCGATGCCATGGAAAACTCCGTCAGATATCCGCGCAGCCTAGGCGCTCAAGTTCAGTTGCGCAAGCGACTCGCACGGCGCCTATTTTCGGCCTTTGCGCGTCGCCCGCCAACGTGCCGAGGGCTTCAGGCCCACCTCATGCGGGTCGATGGCGCCGCCGCACTTGTCGCAGATCATCTTGCCGCGCCAGCCGTGGCCGCAGGGTTTATGGCGCAGCTTGAGTCCCGGGCCCGCGGGCGAGGGAATCCAGGTCGTGGCCCAGTCATGAATCGCGATGGTGGCGGGATAGAGATCCCAGCCCTTGGGGGTCAGGTAATACTCGTGGCGTGGCGGGCGATCCTGGTACAGCCGCTGCTCGAGCACGCCAGCCGCCAGCAGGCGGCGCAGACGGTCCGCCAGTATGTTAGTCGCAATGCCCATCGCCTCGGCGATGTCGTCATAGCGATGCAGTCCGAAAAACAAGGTTGTTAGCAGCAGCACCGACCAGCGATCACCAAGCGTGTCGATCGAATGGAACATCGTGGTGTCGACGCCGCTGGCCGCGTCGCCGTTGTCGCGCCTGCGGCGTTCCTGGGTGTTCTTGAGTGCATATATTTTCGCGCCGGGGCCCTGCTCAAAGGCCATCTCGCGCGGGCTGACCGGTCCGTTGCAGTGCGCACAGGCGAGCACCGGCCGCATGACTTTGCCGCAGGTCTTGTGCACCAGGCGCGGCGGCAAGCCAAACTCGCCGGCCCAGCGGGATTCCCAGTTCCACAGCGCCAGCGCGACCGGGTAGAACCCCATGCCCTTGTCGGTCAGCCGGTATTCGAGCCGCGACGGCACGTCGCTGTAAGGATTGCGATAGAGGACGCCTTCTTCGACCAGCGTAGTGAGCCGATCGGCGAGTGTGCCGCGGGCAGCGCCCGTGAGGCGGCGAAAGTCCTCGAAGCGGCGTGCCCCCAGAAATGCATCCCGCAGGATCAGCAGCACCCAGCGATCGCCGACCAGCGGCAGCGCGCGCGCGCCTTCGCCGCTGCGCAACAGGAATCGCAGCTGCTCGATGCGGTCGGGTGTCGATACTGCGGGAGTTTTGCGGAGGGTGACCAACCGGGTCAGTGTAGGACAACGGCGCAGGGTTTGGCATCTGGCGGACGGCTGATGCACAATGGTTCGATAGCGAAAGTGACTGGGCGAGAGCCTCGGGCGGATAACATGAACTGGCAACAACTCAAGAAAGTGGCGGCGTTCTACGGGCGCTTTACGCTCAGCTTCACGCAAGTCGGCTATCGCGCCCGCAGCCTGACCTGGCCATCGCTGAAAGCGGATTTTACGGGCCAGCACTGGCTGGTTACCGGTGCGTCGGGTGGTCTCGGGCTGTTCATTGCACAGGAAGCCGCGCGCCGCGGCGCACACGTGACCATCGCCGCGCGCAACCCACAGAAGCTGGCCCAGGCGGTAGCCGAATCCAAGGCGCTCGGCATCGAGCGGATCAATACCGCGGTTTGCGATTTTTCGCTGCAGAGCGACACCGCGCGGCTGCTCCGTGAACTGGCGGCTGCTAACAAGAAGTTCGATGTGCTGATCAACAACGTCGGCGTGCTCAATGACGACCACTCTCTGACCCGCGAGGGTCGGGAGTCCTCTTTCACGATCAATTTCCTGAGCCACTACCTGTTGACCGAAGGACTGATCCGGCGCGGCGCGTTGTCGGGCAATCGCCCGCTGGTGATCAACATGACCTCGGGCGGCGGCTATAACGTGCCGTTGAGTACCGCCATGCTGAACATGACGGATCCGACGAAGTTCAACGGTACGGCGGCCTATGGATTCCATAAGCGCGGCCAGATCGTTTTGAATCAATACTGGCGCGACAAATATGGATCCAAGGGCATCACGTTCTATGTGATGCATCCGGGCTGGGCCGATACGGAAGGCGTCAAGCGATCGCTGCCGCGATTTCGCAAGATCCTGAAATCGGTGCTGCGGGATTCAGCATCGGGTGGCGACACCGCGATCTGGCTGGCGGCCGCGCGGCCGGCGCAGCCTGAGGCCGAGGCAGTATGGTTTGATCGCAAGCTGCGGCCGGCGCATGTCTATGAGCGCACACGCGTCAGCAAGGACACGCCGCAGTCGCTGGTCGCGTACCTCGAGCAGGAGCTTGCCAAGTTTCCGGATAGCAAGCCGTGACAGCTGAGGAGCTGTTCGTGCGGCACCGCGCGCGGCTCGAGCAGGCACGCGTGGCCTGCCGGACCCGCGCCGCCTGGAGTCCGTTCGCCGATCAGCCGACCGGTTATCCGGACTTCGCAGTGGCCCGCGCGGCCGGTGAAGCGGCCTTCAAGGCCCGACTGGGGCAGCGCTATACGCTGTCGTTGCCCGCCGTGCAGGACTGGGTCGGCGAAGAGGTCTCTCCGTACACGCAACAGTTGTTAGGCGCCAGCTATCCGCGTTGCGACCTGGACGCGACTTTCAAGGCGGCCGCGTCCGGCGTGGCCGCCTGGAGCGGCGCGTCGCCACAGCAGCGCGCCGGCGTGCTGCTTGAGGTCATCGATCGCATTTACCGCCAGCATCTGTTTGCTCTGGCGTATGCGGTCATGCATACCACCGGGCAGAGTTTCAACATGTCCTATGCGGGATCCGGCGTCAATGCGCTGGATCGTGGCATCGAAGCGCTGGTCTACGCCTGCGACGCGATGGATGCGGTGGCGCCGCAGGCGCTGTGGCAGCGCTCCTTCGGTTCGGCGCAGATCAAGCTCGAAAAACGCTATCGACTGGTGCCGCGCGGGGTTGCCGTTTGCTTCACCTGCGCCAGTTTTCCGACATGGAACGCCTATCCGTCGATGATCGCGAGCCTGGCGACCGGCAACGCGGTGATCGTGAAGCCGCATCCGGCCACGGTGCTGCCGATGGCGATCTCGGTTGAAATGTTTCGCGAGGTGCTGGCCGAATGCGGTTTCGATCCCAATCTTGTGTCGATGGTGGTCGACACCACGGGCGAGCCGATCGGCAAACGCATCATCAAGCATCCGGACTGCGCGATCGTCGACTTCACCGGCAGCGCGCGCTTCGGCCAGTGGGTCGAGCAGAATGCCCACCCGGCGCTGTGCTACACGGAAACCGCGGGCTGCAATGTCGTGGTGCTGGACTCCTGCGAGGATCTCGACGCGGTAATTCGCAGTCTCGCGACCACGCTGTGCCTGTTTTCGGCGCAGATGTGCACCAGCCCGCAGAACATCTATCTGCCTGCAGATGGCGTGCGCGTGGGTTCGGGGCCGGCCGTCACCCGTGTCCCGGTCGATGAGGTGGCGCGCAAACTTGCGGCCGCGCTGGCGGCCATCGGCGAGGATCCGAAAAAGGCGGCGGCTATTCTCGCGGCGATCCAGTCGCGCGCAACGCTGGAGCTGATTGCAGGGCTGCAGTCGGACCCCGCCAATTCTGTTTTGTTAGCATCGCATGCCTATGCCCATCCGGAGTTCCCGGCGGCGCGCACCGCGACGCCTTTACTGCTCAGTTCGACGCCGCAGCAGCGCGCCCTGTACACCACCGAGCGCTTTGGCCCGATCTCGTTCGCGATCCGCTGCCAGGACTCGCGCGACGCGCTGGCGCAGGCCGCGGCCGACGTGCGGGAAGCAGGCGGGCTGACGGCGTTCGTGTATTCCACCGATGAGCAGTTCATAGCCGACGCCGAAGACGCATTCGCGCGCGCCGGTTCGCAACTGACGGTCAATCTGACTGGGCCGATGCCGCTTAATTTCGCCGCCGCTTACAGCGACTATCATGTGACCGGTCTCAACCCGGCCGGCAACGCCTCGCTGACCGACGCGGCGTTCGTGGCCAGCCGGTTTCGGATCGCCCAGGTCCGTCGCCCGGCCGCCTAGAGAGAGCTGCTCAGGATATGACGCAGGTACCTAACAAATTGAACCAAGTCAATCGCAGCATACCGGCGCGCCTGCCGGTGTTTGCCGCGCCGATGCTGCTGGTCTCGGGTGTCGACCTGGTCAACGCGGCCTGCCGCGCCGGGATCGTCGGCGCGTTTCCATCGCACAACGCGCGCACGCTGGACGACTTCGAGCGCTGGATGCAGCAGATCATCGCTGCGCACGAGGCTGCGCGCCGCGAGCGGCCGGAGGCGATTATTACGCCGTGGTGCGTCAATCTGGTGACGCATTCGACTAACGCGCGCCTGCAGGATGACCTGAAGCTGGTCGCCAGGTATCAGCCACCCATTGTCGTGACCGCGCTCGGCGGACCCAGGCCCGTCATGGACGTTGTGCACGGCTACGGCGGCATCGTCATCGCCGACGTCGTCAACATGACGCTCGCGCGCAAGGCGATCGCGGTGGGCGTGGACGGTCTGGCCTGCATTTCGGCGGGCGCAGGCGGTCACACGGGCTTCCTGTCGCCGTTCGCATTTATCTCCGCGGTGCGGGCGATTTTTGACGGCCTTATCGTCGTGGGCGGCGCTATTTCCGATGGTTACGGCGTCGCGGGTGCGATCGCCGCGGGCGCGGATTTTGTCTACATGGGCACGCGCTTCATTCCATCGGTGGAAAGCATGGCCGTGCCCGCGTACAAGCAGATGATCGTCGATTCCAACGTCGATGACCTCGTTGTCAGTGCGGCTGTCAGCGGTACGCCGGCATCCTGGTTGAAACCGAGCATGCGCGCGGCCGGCATGGATCCGGACGCGCCGGCGGATGCGCCCAAGCGCGATTACGACACGAGCAAGGAATCGCCCAAGCGCTGGAAAGACATCTGGGCGGCCGGGCAGGGCGTCGGCGCGTCCACTGCGATCGAGCCGGTAGCGCAGATTGTCGAGCAGCTCGAGCGCGAGTATCACGATGCACTGCGCAAGATGGCGGCGCGCGTGAATCAGAAAGACCAGGGGACCAGACCATGAACGTGTATGTCGTCGATGCGGTGCGCACGCCGCGCGGGCGTGGCAATGACAAAGGCAGCCTCAAGGTCCTGAAGCCGGTCGATTTGCTGGCGCAGACCCTGCGCGCGCTCAAAGCACGCACCCCATTTGATGAATCGCGGGTCGCCGACGCGATCTTCGGCTGCGTGACGCAAACGGCGGACCAGGGAACTAACATCGGCAAATTGGCATTGATCGCCGCCGGCTGGAGTGACGCAACACCCGGGATGACCATCAATCGCTACTGCGCCTCGGGTTTGTCGGCGGTGAACTACGCGGCGCTGAAGGCGGCC
>DAIQQI010000462.1:0-1896 GCA_036786925.1 Steroidobacteraceae bacterium | reverse complement strand
GGCGCTGACCGCGGTCGATCCCGACACCTCGAAGCGGGTCGGGGCGCCAGTGCGGATGAAACTCGCGATGTCGGCTGCGAGCTGGCGCGGCGCTTCCCACGACAGGTTGTGGCCGATATCGACCGCCTCGTGCTTGTTGCGGGACGCTGGCCGCGGCAGCACGCCGTACTGCTTCCAGTAGAAATACATGTCTTTGTTAGCTTCGCCGGCCTGCCGCAGCAGATCCATCAGTTCATCCTGCGAGGCGCGGTCGAGGTAGTTGTCGCTGCTGCCCCACAGCACCAGCGTCGGCACCGTCAGGTTCTGGAAATTCGCTGGCGGCTGGCGCGGGTGGGGCGTCGGGTCGAGTACGCCCCAGCTCGCGAGCGACTCGGCCGCTGTCTGCGCGGCGATGATCGCGACGAACTCCGGCGCCGCGATCGCCGAGATGTCCCAGTTCTGGTTGATGTTGCGGACCGCATCCGGGTCAAAGTCGATGGGCCGCAGGTGCAGCGCGCCCTGCGGCCACTTGACGCCTCTGGCTTCGAGCATGCGCCGCCAGCCGAGTCCTTCGAGATCGGCGAGTGCGAACGTAGGCTGCCAGGCGTTAGCTTCGGCGGCACGAATACCGGACATGATCAGGCGGCTCACGCGCTCCGGATGAGAGACCGCCACGGTCCGCGCGAAACGCGCGCCCCAGGCGTGACCATAGATCGTGGCCTTGGCGATGCCCATCGTATCCATGAACGCAATGACATCATCCGCGAGGTTGGTCTGGGTAATGCAGAGATTGGGTTTGGCGCGGCACAGCGGCGTGTCGGGCAGGTCGGTCTCGCCGGCGCCGCGCTGGTCGAGCGCAAAGATACGGATGCCAGGGTCGAGCTTCGCGAGTTCATGCGCGGTCCACGCCCATTCGACTGCGGTGGTGGTGTCGGTGTGCAGCAGGATCAGCGCTTCGCCCGACTTTGGTCCGATTTCGTAATAACTCATGTGCACGCCGGTCGGCAGGTCGACGAGACAGCGCTGGCCGAAAAAATTGTCGCAATCGGCGCCCATTGCTGCTGCGGAGCCGACGGTCAGCAGGAGCGTGGTCGTCAGCATTGTTAGCTTCTTCATGCGGGATCCTTCGGTGGACGGCCGCGCCGGGCTAGGGCGCTACCGCGTGCCAGTATAAAGCGCCGAGGCCGAGCCCGACGGTTGCGTCAGAACTACGGCCGGTTGCCAGTTCGTCCGCGCGCGCGTCGCCGATCTGCACCAGCTCATGCAGGCCGTGACCACGCGCCTGGCCCGGCCGGTCCGCTACGTAGGTGTAGAGCGCGAAGCCCTTGTACATCCACTGCCGCGTGCCGTCCATCCGCGTGGCGATGTCCCAATAGCCACTCGGTGCCGCGCGCGTGGGCGCGAGGAAGGGCTTCCAGTCGCGGCTGCAGGCTGCATCGCAGCTCGTCGTGCCGAGCGCGCGGCCCGTTGCCGGTGAGCCGCTATGCGCGCCGATGATCTTCGGGACTTCCGTTTGCGGTGCGCGGTCGTGAGCGTACAGCGTTGCGCCTTCGGCCGTTGCGATGTAATGGCCGAGCTCCGCTGTCCGCCGCAGCGCCGCGTCGGCGGGTGTGAAGTGGCGAACCAGCAGCGCGACACGGAAACGCGCGTCGACACCATCGCCGTTGAAATCGCCTGCGTTCCGGTCTTCAACAAACCGGTACAGCGGCTTGCCGCGCCACGTCCATTGGGTGATGCCGTCATCGCGTTCGATGACCGAAAAATCACCGACCGGGTTGGCGACCGCGGGCGCCTCGAGCGGCAACCAGCGTGGTGATGCCTTGCGATCGGTCGCAGCAGTGTCGAGCACGTACAGCGTGATGCCGGCGGGATCGGCGAGGCCGATTCCGCCACCGGCGGCGAGATCTCGCACCACGA